>NZ_JBFTSN010000396.1:0-5908 GCF_056400045.1 Paenibacillus sp. 01L418 | reverse complement strand
CATATAATGGCAATAAGAGGCTGCCTGCTGCAGATCGTGCAGAACCATAACGATCGTCGTTCCATATTCCCGATTTATTTTGGCGAGTGTCTCCAGCACCTCGAGCTGATGACACATGTCCAGATAGGTAGTTGGCTCATCTAATAAAAGAATTTCGGTCTGCTGCGCTAAAGCCATGGCGATTCGCGCCTTCTGCTGCTCGCCTCCGGAGAGGGTGTGAAACATTCGGTCTTCGTGCCGCCGAATGCGCATTGCCCGCAATGCCCAATCAATGATACGTTCATCCTCCGTAGTTAGCCGCTGACGGAAGCTTTTTTGGTAGGGAGCACGCCCATAAGCGACCAGCTCGCGAACGGTCAGCGAAGGAAGCATATCTTTGGCTTGCGTCAGCATGGAAAGACTTTTGGCATATTCGGATCTTTTATAATCGCTCGTACTCTTCTCATTAATGAGAATGCTGCCGCTATCTGGAGTCAATAGACCCGAGATTAATCTAAGCATCGTTGATTTGCCTGAGCCGTTTGGCCCGATTATCGCAGTTATTTTACCTTTAGGGATTTCTATATTAACATCGGACAGCTTGAACATGCCTGCTTCAAGCATTAACGAATGGGTTTGAATCGCCTTCATCGCCAGTTACTCCTCCTCAGCAAATACAAAAAGAACGGTGCGCCGATGCAAGCTAATAAGATGCCAACCGGCAGCTCAACAGGGTCGAATAAGGAACGAGCCGCGGCATCGGCAATGACGACCAGAGCAGCACCGGTTATTATGGATACTGGCAGCAAATAACGGTAATCGTCTCCAATTAGAAGGCGGACCATATGAGGCACAACCAGCCCAACGAAGCCGACAAGACCTGCGGCGCTTACTGCAATTCCTGCAAGCAGAGCAGATAAGAGAATAAGCAGAAGCCGCTGCAACTCCACTTTTTGTCCCAGCAAGCGAGCAGAATCGTCGCTGAGCAGCAGCAGATTGGCTGATTTGATCGCTGGTATCGTAAGAAGGAGGCCAACGAGCGCGTAAGGCAGCATAAAGCTGAAATGATGCCAGCTTCGTCCATTTAATCCGCCGGAAAGCCAAGGAAGCACAGCTTGAACCCGGTCGCTGTAAACGACCATCACACCATTCATAACGGCCCCCACGAGCGCGTTTACTGCAACACCGGCTAATACAATCTTAATAGGCGAAGCACCTTTATCCCATGAAAGAAAATAAATAATTAGACTTGCAGAGAGGGCGCCAACAAAAGCAGCAGCTGGCAATAAAAAGCTGAATTGCGGCAGCATCACCATCGTGATGACAGCAGCGAGACCGCCACCTGCCGAAACGCCAATAATGCCGGGATCGGCAAGTGGATTGCGCATGACACTTTGCAGAATTGCTCCGGATGCAGCAAGGCATGCGCCTGTCAATAAACCAATTAATACTCTAGGGAGCCTAAGATCAAGCAATATTACGGAGTGAGCCGATGAATCGCCTTTGATAAGAATGCTCCATATCTCGTGCAGTGGAATCGTGATTGATCCAGATATTAACCCGATAAGAACGCTTAAAAGCAGAAATATGGGTGAGATGATGAAGGCCAGCTTACGTCTTTTTGTACGTGTTTCTTTATTCATAATCCTTATTTAGCATCCTTTCAGTTAGGCACTTCTTTCAGCAAGCGATCCATAAGCTCAAGTGCTTCGATTACACGAGTTCCAGGGTTAGTACCGAACAGGTCCTGCGGCAGCACTTCAATACGCTGCTGCTTGACGGCGGATATGCTGCTCCATGCAGAATTAGTCTCCATTTCACGAATGAAGCTGTTCTTGATTTCCTCGGGATTGCCATGCGTCATGAAAAAAATGATGTCGGGGTCTGCTTCAACAACACGTTCTGCGTTTAGCTGCGCGTATTGCGGGAAGCTCTGCAGCCTCGGATAATCCGAAGCGATATTTACTCCGCCAGCGGTTTCGAGTATGTTGCCGCTCAAGGAATTAGGGAGTGCTGCCATGAATGTACCTGGTGCTCCATATACAAGCAGCGCTCGCGGCTTGTTGGCTTCATCGGTAGGTTTATAAACAGCAATCTTATCAACAATGTTGGCGATAATTGCTTGTGCCTGCTCTTCTTTGCGAAGAAGTTGGCCTATCAGCTCAATCTGGCGGTTAATGTCGTYGATGGAGTTGGCACCCGTCAACAGGAGCTGTACACCGATTCCTTGAAGAACGGGAATATCCTTCTCATTCATTGGATAATTGCCAAGCACGACATCAGGGCGAAGCAATGCTATTTTTTCCAAATCAACCTCGTGAGCATTTCCGATTTGTTCAGCTTTGAGGACTGCCCGATTAACGGGCTGAGCGGATGTTGTAGGCCGGCCGACTAGATTTCCTCCTAAAGCTGCCACAATATCAGCTTCGCCGCTGCCCAGTGCAACAATTTTGGCGGGAGGTTCCTTAAAGGCAATTTGGCGTCCTGCAAAGTCTTTTACTATCAGACTTCCATCGCTCATTTCTGAAGAGCTGCCTTTGCCGATACTGCATCCTGTAAAAACGAGTAACAGAAGCACAGCAAATAGGGGGAGACAAGTTCTCATAACAATTGCAGTACCTCCAAGCTAAATGCTATTGATAATCAGTCTCAATGATCTCTTCGAGAGTATAATGCTTAAAAACAGAGGACGTCAATACCTAAAAAGGAATTATATAGAAAATAACTAATTTTCTTTTTTTGTGTTGACAAAATGTGGGCATGCATGATAGTTTCATTCCTGAGAATGGCGTTTCCAGAAATGGGGATGCATTCTGCAGCAGATTGCTTTTTTTTTAATTGTACAATGATAATGATTATCATAATCAAAATAACTTTTTATTGATAATGATTATCATATTCATGATGTGAGAGAGAGCCATTCGGATAATCTGCTGCGAGCTTGGATGTCAGGAGTAAAGGAGGAGAAGAGAATTATTCGCAAGTTTGGAGTGCTGGCTTTCTTCATCATGATTACTTTACTCGTTGTTCCGTTTGCACCTGAAGCACATGCGGCTGAACTGGCTGATGGTACGTACTCGATAGACTATGTTGTCAAGAAAGCCGAAGATGAATCGGTATCGATGGCAAATGACTATTGGGAAAAACCAGCCAAGCTGATTGTGACCAAAGGAGCTTTGCAGGTACAACTGCAAATAAACCATAGCTCATGGGTAACGGAATATAAAGTTCCGAGTGACGGCGGGTACATAGATACGGCTATTGTATCTAGCAACGAAGCTGACAATACGAGAATTGTTAAGTTCGGAATTGYTGATCTTACAACGCCGTTAGAGTCCAAGATCCACGTAACGGTAGAGGATATTGATTACGATCACAGCTACACGATTCGTCTAGTTTTCGATTCTAGCAGTCTGAAGCAGATCAGCAAAGCGGAGGCCCCTGTCAAAGAAGAAAAGAAACCAGCAACAACCACGAAAGAACCAAAAAAAGAGACCGATGCAAAGACAGGTACAACAGCTCCTCAAACCACAAATAAGGTGACAGAAAAACCAAAGGTTGAGGTAGATAAGCCGAGCTCTGAAACGGTCGATTCTAAAAAAGAAGATTCTAAGAAAGAGATACAGGTCGAAGCTTCGCCTGCTCCAACCGTTAGTCCGATAGCGGCTGAAGCTGAAGGGCAATCATTGCCTAAGGAGACTTTAACCCCATCTACACAAGAGTCAAGCTCTTCAGAGGATACCCTAGCAGTGGACTCTGCGGAGACAGCTGTTCACGAAGAGCCGAAGGCCGATGTTCAGCTTATTGGGGCTGATATGGATACACCTGCACCAGGTGAAGCTGCGCAGCAGTTGTCAGATGCGGCTTCTTCTAAGCGCGTGTTGTCACCGCTTGTTATTTCCCTAATCATTATTGTTGTCGGAGTAGCCTTTATCTTATTGAGCAAAACCAAATTCGCTAAAAAATAAGGAGTGTTCTAAATGGTAAAATCGATGAAAAAAACAAGTTTCGTTATGTTAATGCTCGTAATGGCTTTAGCTCTAGTTGTTCCATCTGCTTTCGCAAGTACTGGTGTAAGCTATGTCGTTCGCAACGCGGGAGATACAGCCAATTCTTATGCTGATGCCTATAAAGTAGGCGATGCAGTTGTAGCAAGCAATGGCACAACGACAACGGTTACATTCTCTGGTTCAAGCTTCATTCAATACTTGCAAGTGCAAGACCCTGCTACTGGAACATACAGCTATGCAGCTGCTAATTATACAGGCGGCAACGTTGAATTTACATTTGAAGTGGCTGATTTCACACCGAACCAAGTTGCCAAAATCCACGTTGTCGTTCCGCCATCACCAGGATTTGAAGGCTACAATACGGTTCATACAATCCAATTCAATTGGAGCGTTTAAGCATCAGCGAGCTCTACGGTTAGAATAGCGCTTTAAAAATAACAGGAGAGCAATGCTGCGGCATGTTTCGCTCTCCTGTTCAAAATGCAAGGGTACATAAGCGATAGCAGTTAAATGACGAAGGAGTGTTTTTTGAAATGCAAATGAAATTTCGCCGATTGACGGCGCTGCTCATGGCGCTCGTATTGTTGCTGTCGGCCTTTCCTGTGAGTGCAGCGGCGGGAGTAACGCCAAATGGGGAGTATAGTGTTCCTTATCTTTATGTGAAGGATGGGAGCAATGAACGATCAATCATTAACGATTATCTAAATCCAAGCACAGGCAAATTGATTATTACTAATGGCAGTGCAAAGTTTCAGCATGAGGTTACGCAGTATACTTCCTTTCATCATTTTTCTGCTAAGTTACCAGGTAAAGACAAAGCAGTAATCAATGGGAACACAATCAACGGCATAGAAGTGTATCAAGTCGTTGCTGCTCAGCCAGCAGGGGACGGCTTAGATCCGGATCACGTCGTTGTTAGCTATGATATTGAGAACATGCAAGAGAAACAAGAAATTTTGATTCATATCGTCATTCCTTCAGTAAATTATGACAATTGGTATAATGTTCAGCTTCAGCTGGATATCTCAGGTCTACCCGTTGATGGAGGCGGYAATGGGGGCGGAGGCGAGACGGGTGCTGTAACATTAGAGCAGCTTGAAGCTTTATTTACAACCTCGAATGAGCTGCTGAATACAACGACGGAGGGAACTGGCGATGGCTTCTATTTGCTAGGCTCCAAGGCTACTTTTCAAAATACGATCACTCAGGCAAGAAGCATTGCCGATAGCGCTGGCGTTTCCAATCAAGAGCTGATCAAGGCTGCTTACCTTGTTCTGCAAGAGGGAAAAAAGAAGTACGAGGCTGCTCGGCTTGTCGTGAATAAAGCGAATTTAGTACGTGCGTTAGAAGAGATTTCAGCTTTTGCGACAACGGTAAAAAATATAGGGACAGCAAATGGAGCTTCAGTCGCTCATGGGGTATTAACGGATGGTGAGTATTCGGTTGGAGCGAGCGTAAGGCTTGGGCAATGGATTGTGGACGCTCAGACTGTTGCTGCTGATCCGCAAGCATCTCAAACAGCCGTCAATAATGCTTTAAATGTTTTGACTGCGAATGTGGAGGATTTGAAAAAGCAGCAGTACAAGAAGGAGATATTACCGCTGCTTGTGCTGGACCCTGAAACAGGAGAAATATCCAAACACAATAAAGATTTCAAAACAGAAGTAAGTATGTTTACTCAATCGGCAGCGCCTTATTTTCAAGCGTATGCTCACGTTGTTTTTGCAGAGCCGATGGAAATTGCACCTGAATTAACGTTATATGGACAAAGCGCAAACGGCGAGATTTCCTCTAGTACGCTGACAGGTTATAAAACGCTTATTCAAAAGGGCTATGAAGGACTGATACAGGCCTATCAGTTTGCCGCAAGACATCAAAAGGCAGACGATTCTATTTATCAAGGCTTATCAAAACTAGAG
>NZ_JBFTSN010000395.1:0-5938 GCF_056400045.1 Paenibacillus sp. 01L418 | reverse complement strand
GGCAATAGACGACCGGGTAGCTAAGCACCTCGTTATAACCTGGCGGCAAAAAGATACGTAAATTGCGGCTTTGTTCAGCCAAATATCGGCTTGGCACGGTTTCCTTTACTATTGTTCTCTTCAAATATCGCTCGTCTGTCATTTCTTTCTCTCCTATCGGTTGAATTTATTGAATGGAAAACATCTGTTGTGGGTAAACAATAGAAAGACAATCAAAGGAATCACATCTATTTCTGTCTTGTTGTATTATGCTGTTATACTAATAAATAAAGTCTGTAGCATATACAATTTCTTAAAAGAATGATGAGAATCAGCGAAAAAACAACGGTTTTTGTGTTTTTTGCTTTGACCATTTTCATTAAACAGGTTTATAATAATTCTATAACAGAGGTAAACGATTTTCAAATATTTCGATTGAGGTGAGCGATCAAAATGAGCAAATTGCCATACGAAGTTCAAACGGAACCGGTAACTCCGCTATCTGTCTTGTCACTCGACGGGGAAGTTGTTAACCCGGACTTATTGCCGGCTTTGTCTGATGATCAATTAAAAGAAGTTATGTACCGCATGGTATTTACTCGTACATGGGATGAGCGTGCTGTTAATTTAGGTCGTCAAGGAAGACTTGGCTTTTACGCTCCAGTATCAGGTCAAGAAGCATCAATGGTTGGTAGCGAATACGCGTTAAACAAAGATGATTTCATTTGCCCAGGATACCGTGATATGCCACAGCTTGTATGGCATGGTTTGCCATTGTACCAAGCTTTCCTATATTCTCGCGGACACCAACAAGGTGGTCAAATTCCTGAGGATGTACATGTTCTAATGCCGCAAATCATTATTGGCGCACAAGTATTGCACGCAACTGGCGTAGCAATGGCATTTAAGAAAAAGAATGAAAAACGTGTAGCTATCACTTATACAGGCGACGGCGGTTCGTCAGAAGGCGACTTCTACGAAGGCATGAACTTCGCAGGCGCTTATAAGCTGCCTGTCATTTATGTTGTACAAAACAACGGCTATGCTATTACTACACCTTACTCTAAGCAAACAGGCGCTTTGTCTGTTGCACATAAAGCTGTTGCTGCTGGTATCAAAGGTGTTCAAGTGGATGGTATGGACGTACTTGCTGTTATCAAAGCTGTTCAAGAAGCAGCAGAGCGCGGCCGCAATGGCGAAGGCGCTACTTTGATTGAGCTTCTAACTTACCGTTTCCGTCCGCATTCCTTGGCGGATGATACGACTAAATACCGTACAAAAGATGAAGAAGCAGAATGGGCTTTAAAAGATCCGCTTGTTCGTTTCGGTAAATATCTAGAGAAAAAAGGCTTGTGGACTGAAGAAGACACAAACCGTGTGAAAGATGAAGCAAAAGCAACTGTAACTGAGCACATCAAAAAAGCTGAAGCAGTTGAAAAAATGACTGTAGCGGGCTTGATCGATAGCATGTTCGAAACAACACCGCAATACTTGGAAGAGCAAAAGGACGATTTTCAATAGAAGAGGAGGATCTGACGATCATGGCTCAAATGAATATGTTGGAAGCAATTCGCGATGCGATGCGCGTAGAACTTAAACGTGATTCGAACGTTGTCATCTTTGGTGAGGACGTAGGTAAAGTCGGCGGAGTATTCCGTGTGACAGAAGGTTTGCAGGATGAGTTTGGTGAAGATCGCGTATTTGATACGCCTCTTGCTGAGTCAGCTCTTGCAGGTATGGCAGTTGGTATGGGGTTGCAAGGCTTCCGTCCAATCGCTGAAATTCAATTCGTAGGTTTTATTTATGAAGCGCTTGACCAAATGTTTRTCCAAGCTGCTCGTATGCGTTACCGCTCTGGCGGTCGCTACAACTCACCAATCGTATTCCGTACACCTTTTGGCGGCGGCGTTAAAGCGGCTGAGCTGCATACAGATTCCCTTGAAGGTCTTGCTATTCAAACGCCGGGTATCAAGGTTGTCATTCCTTCAAACCCGTATGATGCAAAAGGCTTGATGATTTCTGCAATTCGTGAGAATGATCCTGTATTTTTCATGGAGCACTTGAACTTGTACCGTGCGTTCAAGGCTGAAGTTCCTGAAGGTGAATATACAGTTGAGATCGGCAAAGCAAATGTTGTTCGCGAAGGCAGTGACGTAACGATCATTTCTTATGGTCTTATGGTTCACACAGCTGTCAAAGCAGCAGAAGAACTTGAAAAAACAGGCGTGAGTGTAGAAGTTATCGATCTTCGCACACTGCTTCCGCTTGATATCGATACAATCGTTGCTTCAATTAAGAAAACAAACCGTGCTATTGTCGTTCAAGAAGCACAAAAAACTTCTGGCGCAGCAGCAGAAATCATTGCTCAAATCAATGAAAAAGCTATTCTGCACTTAGAAGCTCCAGTACTACGTGTTGCTGGTCCGGATACTGTATATCCGTTTGCTCTAGTTGAGGATGCGTGGCTTCCTACGGTAGCACGTATTTCTGCAGCAGTTAACAAAGTACTGAACTTTTAAAGGAGGTTAAAGCGGTGGCTAAATTCGAATATCGTTTCCCAGAGCTCGGCGAAGGTTTGCACGAAGGCGAAATCATTAAAGTGCATATCAAAGTCGGAGACACGGTTACAGATGATGACATTATTATGGAAGTTCAAAACGATAAAGCGATCGTCGAAGTGCCTTGCCCAGTAAATGGTAAAGTACTCGAAGTTCTCGTAAAAGACGGACAAGTTTGCCACATTGGCGAGGTTGTTGCAATCATTGATGCAGAAGGCGAATTGCCAGAGCAAGCTGAACCAGCAGCAGCTGAAGCACCTAAAGCAGAAGCACCTAAAGCAGAAGCTCCTACAGCGGCGGCAGCACCAGCAGTTGAGGCGCCTAAAGCTGAAGCTCCTGCAGCACAAGCAGCAGCTGCTCCTAAAGCAACTGGCGGTCTTGTACTAGCAACACCTAGCGTTCGTAAATTTGCACGCGAGCAAGGCGTAGACCTAACACAAGTAGGCGGAACTGGCAAAAACGGACGTATCACTCGTGATGACGTAACTGGTTTTGGCGGCGCTCCTGCTGTTGCAGCTACAGATGCATCTGCTCCTTCAGCTGAACAATCAAGCAACGCAGAAGTTGCAGCTAAAGGTGCTGGCGAAGCTAAACCTGCTGCAGTATCGGCTGGAACACCGTACCGTCCGGAAGAGCGCGTACCATTCAAAGGTATTCGCAAAATCATTGCTAACGCAATGTCGAAATCGGTTTATACAGCTCCACATGTTACGATCATGGATGAAGTTGATGTAACGGAGCTAGTAGCACTTCGTGCTAAATATAAGCCTTATGCTGAGAAAAAAGGCTCCAAGCTTACGTACTTGCCGTTCATCGTGAAAGCTCTTGTGGCAGCATGCCGTGAGTTCCCGATCTTGAACGCAACGCTTGATGAGGCTAATCAAGAAATCGTTCTTCGCAAATTCTACAATATCGGTATCGCTACAGATACAGATAACGGTCTAATCGTGCCGGTTATTGAAGATGCAGATCGTAAAAACCTATTCAAAATTGCTGACTCGATCCGTGATCTAGCTGCTCGCGGCCGTGACGGTAAACTTGCTGCTAACGAGCTTAAAGGCAGTACAATCTCGATTTCCAACATTGGTTCCGCTGGCGGTATGTTCTTCACTCCAGTTATCAACTTCCCTGAAGTTGCAATTCTTGGAACAGGCAGAATTACTGAAAAAGCAATTGTTCGGGGTGGTGAAATCGTAGCTGCTCCTGTAATGGCTCTTTCACTTAGCTTCGATCACCGTCTTATCGACGGCGCTACAGCTCAAAACTTTATGAATTACATCAAAACACTTCTGGGTCAACCAGAACTGTTCATAATGGAGGTATAAGACATGGTTGTTGGTGATGCTTCCCTAGATATTGACACTCTAATTATTGGTGCGGGCCCAGGCGGTTATGTAGCAGCGATTCGTGCTGCTCAACTTGGTCAAAACGTACTCATCGTGGATAAAGAACATGTAGGCGGCGTATGCTTGAATGTGGGCTGTATTCCATCGAAAGCACTTATTTCCGCTTCACATCAATATGAATCAATCAGTCACGCTTCCGCATTCGGTATCGAAGTTGGAGAAGCTAAGGTTGACTTTACTAAAGTGCAAGAGTTCAAAAACGGCATCGTGAAAAAATTGACAGGCGGCGTTGCTTCTCTTCTGAAAGCAAACAAAGTCCAATATTTCCAAGGCGAAGTTATGTTTATTAACGAAAACGAAGCGCGTGTATTCAACGATCAAGAAGCGCCTCGCTACCGTTTCAAAAACTGCATTATCGCTACAGGATCACGTCCAATTGAACTAAAAGCTTTCCCTTTCACTGGCCGTATCGTATCTTCAACAGGCGCATTGTCCTTGCCAGAAATTCCGAAGAGCCTTGTCGTTATCGGCGGCGGCTATATCGGTATCGAGCTTGGTCAAATGTACTCCAAATTCGGCACAAAAGTTACAGTAATTGAAGGCTCCGACGCGATTTTGCCGGGCTTTGACAAAGATATGTCCAACATCGTTGCGAAGAAACTAAAAAGCACGAATGTGGATATCATTACTGGCGCACAAGCAAAAGGTGCTGAGCAAACAGATAAAGATGTTACTGTAACTTATACAGTTGGCGATAAAGAAGAGAAAGTAACTGCGGATTACCTGCTCGTAACGGTTGGACGTCGTCCAAATACGGATGGTGAGCTAGGTCTTGACCTTATTAACGTGAAGCTGTCCGATCGTGGACTAGTTGAAGTTGATGAGCAATGCCGCACTAACATTCCTCATATTTATGCGATTGGCGATATCATTGCTGGACCTGCGCTTGCGCACAAAGCAATGTACGAAGGCCGCATCGCAGCTGAAGCCATTTCGGGTCAATCTAGTGTTATTGACTACAAATGTGTACCAGCAGTTTGCTTCTCTGATCCAGAATGCGCAAGCGTTGGTTTCAGTGAGAAGGAAGCAAAAGACAAAGGTCATAATGTAAAAGTTGGCAAATTCCCGTTCGCAATCAATGGACGTGCAATGTCGCTTAATGCAAATGAAGGCTTTGTTAAACTCGTATCCGATGCAGACTCCGGTCTTGTACTTGGTGCGCAAATCATCGGTATTGAGGCTTCCAATATGATTGCTGAGCTTGCTTTGGCTATCGAAATGGGCGCAACTCTTGAGGATATCGCACTTACAATTCACGCGCATCCTACACTTGGTGAAATCGTGCTTGATGCAGCTGAGGTTGCACTTGGCCACCCGATCCACACTTTTATTAAATAAATCGCAATAATGCTATCGTTTTGCGACAACAGAGGTCACGCGGCTCTCCAGCCGGCGGGGCCTCTTTGCGCTTCAAGAGCTTTAATCCAACAAATAGGAGGCGTACACGAGCATGGAACAATCAACGAAACTGGCTAGAGAATCGCGAACAATTATGACGCAGCTGATCTTTCCTTTGGACACGAATCATTTTGATACGATGTTTGGTGGAAAGCTGATGGAGTACATGGATAAGGTTGCTGCGATCTCAGCCATGAGACATGCACGTATGCAAGCTGTAACCGCATCAACGGACAGTCTTGATTTTTTGGCGCCGATTCGGGTCGGAGAAGTTATTGAGGTTGAAGCCTTTGTTTCGTGGACACATCGTAGCTCGATGGAAGTGTTCGTGTCCGTTCAATCCGAAAATTTGTTCAGTGGGGAGCGCAAAACGACAGTTACTGCTTTTTTCACTTTTGTTGCAATTGATGATCATGGCAAACCTGCTATTGTTCCAACTGTCGTCCCAGAGACAGAAGAGGAGATAAAGCTGCATCTTTCCGCTCCTGAGAGGCATGCGCTGCGAAAGAAACGAAAGCAGGACAGAAATCCTGGTTGATGATATAATTAATTGTTATTTTTCTGATTTTTTTCATGATAGGGAGCAATGTCCAAATG
>NZ_JBFTSN010000394.1:0-5976 GCF_056400045.1 Paenibacillus sp. 01L418 | reverse complement strand
GTAATTTGCTTATATTTATATTGGCGGTAGGAGTTTTCGGTATTTTGAATACTGAAATGGGTGTTATTGGTATATTGCCTTTGATTGCTGATTATTATGATGTCAGTGTATCGAAAGCTGGATTGTTTGTGAGTCTCTTTGCACTTGTGGTTGCAATTTCTGCTCCAAGTATGCCGCTATTGTTTTCAGGAATAAATCGCAAAAAGGCAATGTTACTTGTACTTGGTGTGTTTGTTTTGGGTAACTTAGTCTCGATAATTGCATCTAACTTTACAATTGCATTAATTGCTCGTGTGATTCCAGCTATTTTTCATCCCATTTATTGTTCAATGGGATTGACAGTAGCTGCTAACTCAGTAAGCAATGAAAAAGCTCCAAAAGCTGTTTCCAAAATAATGTTGGGAGTATCTGCAGGTATGGTACTTGGTGTGCCAATTACTAGTTTTATAGCTAGTGAAACTTCGTTTGAAATGGCCATGTTATTCTTTGCTATCATTAATGCTTTAACATTCCTTGCTACATTGCTATTTGTACCATCTATGCCTGTTAAGGAAAGACTCACTTACGGATCACAGTTAAGCGTATTAAAAAATTCCATTACTTGGATTTCCATTGCCGCAGTTGTTTTTATAAATTCAGCAATATTTGGGGTTTACAGTTACCTTGCTGAGTATCTTGAAACCATTACTAATATTTCAGGGAAAACGATTAGTTTAATGTTAGTAGTATACGGTGGGGCAAATGTTATTGGAAACATTGTGGCTGGGAAGTTACTTACTAAAAATGCTATCAAAACAGTAGCAATTTTTCCTTTCACATTAGGAGCAGTTTACATCTTGTTATTCTCATTTGGACAGTTCACTGTACCTATGGCTATCATTACTTTGGTTTGGGGAATATTAGCTGGTATTGGAGGTAATATCGCTCAATATTGGATCACGTCCGCAGCTCCCAAAGCTCCTGATTTCGCTAATGGATTATTTTTATCATCTGCTAATATAGGAACAACAATTGGTACAGCTGTAGGTGGATTATTTATATCAATTATCGGTACACAATACATTGTAGTAGGGGGATTACTATCATTGATATTGGGTGCGGTGTGTATTTTGCTAAGAAACAACATATTTAGTCCTAGAAAACAAGTTTCTATAGAAGAAATTTAATCCTGATTTTCAAAAATATATAAACAGACGATTTCTTTTTTTTAAAATACCATTCGAAAGCTGATTTCTTTTTTTACATCTATGGCTTACTAGGAGAAATAATCAACATGAGCATATGTGGAGATTCAAAGGTTCAACCATACTTTACCGAATTAACTATTTTTTACGGAAGGTGGTCTAAGTAGAGACTTTTGGTGCTTTTACCAGCCCTATAATTTTCTTCATTCACAACTTCGTTCCATCTAGATGCTATTTGAGAAGAAGAATACTTGGTCAAAATCTAAGAAAACGTGAGCATTTAAGAGAAAAGCGATTCTCCATATAGGGAGGTTAGCATGGAAATGATCAAATCAAAAACATGAAATTAGAAAACCGCAAGTTACACTTTTTGGATAAAAGTAAATGAAATATAATGCCCTAGGAACGACTTAAGAGAAGTGACACAAGAGTTTAATAATTAAAAAATACACTTCACTAAATGAAAGTAAGAAATACTAGGAGAGTGACGTGAGATGAACAGTAAAGAAAGCTTTTCGAACCGGGTTGATTCATATTTGAAGTATCGCCCGAGCTATCCGAAAGAGGCTGTTGATTATTTGTACGACTACGTCGGTTTGCGTTCGAACAGTAAAATAGCTGACATCGGTTCCGGTACAGGCATCTTTTCAAAACTACTTCTGGAACGCGGAAGCTATGTGATTGCGGTCGAGCCGAATCAGGCAATGCGGGTAGCCGCCGAGCAAATGTTAGAAAGCAATCCGAACTTTCAGAGTATATCAGGTTCTGCAGAATCTACTGGATTACCTGATCAGTCGGTTGAGTTTATTGTCTGCTCACAAGCGTTTCACTGGTTTGATCGCTTAGCAGCGCAAACCGAGTTTCGTAGAATTCTACAGYCGGGCGGGAGAGTAATACTAATCTGGAATTCCCGTCTTACAAGCGGTACTACATTTCGTGAAGAGTACGATCAACTGCTCCATACATACGGAACCGACTACGTAAAAGTTAATCATAAAAACATTTCTCAGTCGATGCTTCACTCTTTTTTCAAGGAAGGTACGATGCATGAGGTGCGATTCAGAATGAGCCAGGAGTTTGATTTCGAGGGCTTGAGAGGCCGGTTGCTATCATCTTCCTACAGCCCTGTACCTGGGCATCCCAATTACAAACCGATGATGACGGATCTGCGAAATCTATTTGATAGGAATAATTAGGATGGTTTTGTTCTATTCGATTATGAAACTGAAATATTTTGGGGAGAAGTATAGATCAAACTTCGATTTAAGAGAATCATTGTGCTAATGGGGAACGCAAATTATATTAAAACTTCTCATTAAAAGCAACTCTAGAATTATTAGGTCTAATGGGAAGTTTTATTATGAATTTTGGTGAATTAAGGAAACTGTATGTAGTCGAAAAGCAGATTAAGGGATTTAGTCCAAACACACTAAAAGCATACACCTTATAGCTACAGATGCTGGTTTCTAAATTTGGCTATCCCGACTATCAGGTGGTCATTATAGCGGCTTTTTGACCAATTAATTAAAGGCACTTTTTTTAGAATATTAGCCGCTGTTACTCAAATAAAGGGCAGTACAACTTAATATTGAACTTTAAAAAAAAGGAACCTTTTATTATCGATGTGCGTCTATATTTACGGGAACAATGATCTCTAGTACAGGGAGTTAATTCTTGTTTTAACGGTCTTTTTGGAAAGGAGTGCTCGAATAAAAAAATGTTGGATTCTTGTTTTACTGACGGAGAACGATAGTTGAATCATACTTAATGTTGAGCAGGTGAGTGTTAGCCTGTTCATTTTTATTAAACTAAGAGTGATGCAATTGTTGATAAAAATTAAAGGCCAAATGCAAATCATTTGGGTGGTGGGTAAACTGTTTCMTATAAAATTAATTCTAACAATGATAGTTGTTGCTACCCTCATTATTGGATGTATATCACAACCAGTAAGACCAGATGATAAAGTTATTGAGGCCTTTATTAGTGACAATAACATTAACGTAATTGAGTTGGTGAAGTACAAGGAGTACACAGCAATTGCATATAAGAACGATACAGAGGTAGGTTTCTACTTGGATCAATCAGGTAATGGAACATTTTCGAAACATTGGGAGAATGTAGAGGGGACAAAGATTCCACAGCGATTCATTGGAGGTTTTTCTGACAAATACTTAGTTGAATTTATCATCGATGAGAGTATTTTAAATAAAATAAACACTTATACAACCAGAATAGGAACCTTTACAAAAGAACCAAATCAGAAGTGCTTTATATTTCCTACAGGAACTGGCGGTATTCAGTATTTTGACAAAAACAATAAACCGATTGAATTTTAGGAATTAAAATGGGTTGTACTAATGGAGAACGATTGTTCAATTTTAGAAGAGATACTACATGGCGACCCTTATCCATACTAACGGCAGAATATTTCCAATATGTAAATTATGTATTTGTTTATCCACCATCTCTACTTCTAGTTTGAGTTCAATAACTAAAAGGAGTCTAAGAATGACAAAAACGCAACTGCTATTGGTTGTTCAACTGCTGGTTTTCGTTCTTGCTGGTTGTTCTGATAACCAGGAAGATATCGCCTCAAAGAATAACCATACCAACTTATCTGTTTCGCCAAACCAGAATATCGAAAACACCATTGATTCTGGGGAACATTCGAAATCAAGCCAACCAAATTCAATGATCGAAAACGGCATCTCCAATTTGGAATTGACCCTGCCGAAGGGATGGAGCCTGAATACGGAAGACCACTTTGGCGCATCCCTCACCGACGAGAATGGAATCAATCTCGGAAGTGTTGTCACGTACCCGTATACTGTCGATTTCAGCTTTAACATGTATAAGCCGAACCATAGTGAAATTAAATATGAAGAATTAATTGATACTTCCATCGGAAGCGGCAAGCTCTATACGCTCGACACGGATAACGGTACGGCCGCCTCTGGCCTGACCGGCACACATGACGTCTATTTCGCAGTCATACCTATTCAAGAAAAAATAATATATGTATTGGAATTCTCGAAGCATGATAAAGAGGCATCGACGAAAAAACAATTCATCAGTCTACTGAATGGGTTGCAGTTAAGAAAGTGATTGTCAGCCAAGCTGGACCTTTTGGAAATAGACGTAATCCTTTTTATAATTAGTGGACTGTAGATCTTAACAAGCAACCAATATTTCATTAAACTAACGGGCAGAAGAGTGTGGTGGGCAATTTATTATCGCTCTTTCTTATGCCAGAGTAACACATTCGCTTCACCTACAATATGATGAGTCTAGAAATCTAAAGAGGTGAGTCAATGGCAGTCGTAAAAGCAAGGCAACAGGATATTAACATGTTGGCAAGGTTGCTTCGAGCTGAAGCTGAGACCGAAGGCGAAATGGGAATGCTGCTTGTTGGAAATGTTGGCATTAACCGAATAAGAGGGAATTGCTCCGATTTTAAAGATATCCGGACAATTCCTCAAATGATCAACCAGGAGCATGCGTTCGAAGCGTTGCAACATAGTTTGTACTATCAAAATGCAAGAGACAGGGAACGCCGTCTGGCGCAACGGGCAGTGAATGGGGAGCGGAATTGGCCAGCCAAATTCTCCTTATGGTATTTCCGTCCAGGATCGTTCGAAAATCCCGGTCCATGTCCGCCAACTTGGTATAATCAGCCGCTCGCAGGACGATGGAAGAAGCACTGCTTTTATGAACCGACCGGAGAAGAATGTGAAAATATCTATAATACGTTTTAATTTTATAAATGCAAAGAGCTCATTAGTATCTCATAACCTGACTTGTCACAGCCATGTGTCGGTTGACAACAACTTTATCTCATTAAGTGCCGCGTAAATCGCGGCTTTTTTGTGTTTAGTGTTTCGGAGACTATACCTACGTGGCAGGGCGTTCGATGTTGGATGACAAGAAAATTAGACAAAAGAATGAGGTTAGCTTTTAGTATCTGCTGGAGCRTGAGATTATGCATTCGCTGCGGCTCCTGGAAGTCGTGAAATACTTAAGGATAAGCGAGATGAGAAGATATTTTATGAGAGGGGACCTCTCTGCAGGGTACTGCGGGGAGGTTTTTTTGTTTGTTTATATTCTTAAGCATTCTAGTTCTAGCTAATAGCCTTTCCATTCTAATAATAAATGGATAAATCATAATGTTGTATTTGAAAAAAATGATGGCAATAACCAACAACCCTCAGGAAGAAAGCTTGTTCTTCCCTATGATGCCTTAATTACTACTCAGTTTTTTGCAGCACTTGATCAGGAAAATGTAGTATTGAGTGGTTTTAACCCACGTTTTGCAGCTTTTTATGTTTTCGCAATGTTAAAACAGCATAAAAAAGCATTGAATTGTTAAAAGTACGTAAAATAAAGCAAATTATATTGCGGCTTTTTGAATTATTCTCTATAATCAGAGTTGTTCGACGAAGTTAATGAAATGAGGAGACGTAATGGACAACAATAACGAGCGCATTAAAGGGGTCATTTTCGATTGGGCAGGAACGGTCATTGACTATGGTTGCTTTGCCCCAATGCACGCATTTTTGGAATCATTCGATAAAGCGGGAGTGCCCATCACAAATCGGGAAGCAAGAGAACCTATGGGCATGTTGAAGTGGGATCATATTCAAGCGATATTGCAGATGGATAGGGTACGGGGACAATGGATTGACAAGTACGGTACTGAACCTGTTAAAGAAGATATCGATCGATTATATTCCGATTTTGAATCGACCTTGATGGAGTCGTTAAAAGCGTATACGGATCCGATACCAGGAGTGTT
>NZ_JBFTSN010000393.1:0-6015 GCF_056400045.1 Paenibacillus sp. 01L418 | reverse complement strand
CACCTAAGGTATCGTACACCGCGTCATAGCCTGTAAGCATTTCTTCAAAATTCTCTGTTTTATAATTAATGATTTGATCGGCTCCCAGTGAGTTGACCAAATCATAGCCTTTATCACTTGCTGTTGTGGCGACATAAGCGCCCATCAATTTGGCCAGTTGGATAGCAAATGTTCCTACCCCTCCAGATCCTGCATGAATCAAAATCTTTTGCCCTTTTTGAAGGTTCAAAATATCGTAAAAGGCTTGGTATGTCGTAAGTCCGACCAGTGGGATTGACGCCGCTTCTTCAAAATTTAGATTTTCTGGTTTAAGAGAAATATCATCTTCATGAATGGCAATATATTCAGCTAACGTTCCGATCCTGTCTTTGCGTGGTCTTCCATAAACCTCATCACCGGGTTTAAATGCGCTCACGCGTTCACCAACCTTGGTTACTACCCCAGAAAAATCATTTCCGAGAACTAAAGGAAAGTCATACGTTAGCAGTAATTTTACTTTTCCTTCTTTTATTTTGAAATCGATAGGATTTAAGCTTGCCGCATAAATCTCTACTAGTACATCATGTTCTCCCATTGTAGGCATTGGTCGTTCCATCATTATTAAGGGCACATTTTTCCCATATCTCTCTATCGTTATAGCCTTCATTATTATCACTCCCATTAAGATCATTCGTTTAAACATATAAACGTATAAAGCGAAAAAATTCATTTTATTCCATTGAAGATTGCAAAGATCCGCTACACTGAGCTTCAATAGCCTCAATTAAAGATTTAAGTTGCTCTAATGGTTTGCGGAGAGTCAGGACATAGTAATTTTCTACGCTCTTTTTCTCGTAACTAACATAACCAGACTGTCTTAATACCTTCAAATGATGGGAGACGGCAGGCCGGGACAAGTCAATTTGATCCGCTATAGTATTAACATTAAGTCCAGCTTTATGCTGTGCAAGCAGCAAAATTATGGCTTGACGTTTTTCGTCTGTAAGGACATCCAGCAAGGGAATGGAATCTTTAAATTGCTGTACAATATGTTCAGTATTTTGGCTCATACACTCCACTTCCGTTCATTCGTTTAATTATATAAACCTATTATAACCAACTTACTGATAAGTTCAAATAATTTAGTCTATACCTATGCTGGCGGAGCAACGCTAGTATCCGTTCTTTATCTGCAAAATCATAATTAACTATTTTATATTTAGCACTATCTTTAATTCATTTTCCAAATCGCAAATCTCATCTATGTATTTCAAGCATTTTTAGTTTCTTTTTGCTGTTGGAAACTCCACAATTTGAATGCTAAATAGATCCAAAACCGCAAAAACTGCCAAAGCAAATCCGCTATTCCATAACGCATGAATCCAATTTTCTTCAAACTTCTTCTTGCATTCATCAATAATCGTTTGGTTAATAATAATAGGAGTTGTTACAGCCATCTCTGAGTAGAGAAGGTCAGTTAAATCCAACTTATCAACCATCCATTTCAGCCCTGCTAGGGTTCCCTTATCATTTTCCAATGTAGCCTTCAGATATGAGTCAATCCAGTTAAGCAACTGATCTTTTCGCTCCTGAGTCATCTCCACAGTAACAATGAACATAAAACCACTCTTTTACCGTTTAGTTTAAAAAGCCATTAGATTTCATTATAAGTCCTGCTAAATGGTATTTAGCGACTGGGTTCTTCTATTTCTTTTGAACAGGAAAACAAATATACATCCTAATCGTTTAAACCTTTTCCATCCAGAATTTGCTGCTTATATTTTTCAACCCTTGACTCGCGAGTTTTGGATTGTTTGGGTTCAGAAAAATAAAAAATGTACGCTCTTTGCCGTCCCGGCGTCAATGCTTCAAAAGCATTTTTCAAGGCAGGCATTTCATCTAATTTGTTTTGAAATTCATCAGGAATTGTGTATTCTGTATTCTTTTTAAAAACCACTTCCAAACCGGATTTTTCAACTTCAATGGCTTCATTAATATAGGATTTCAAGATAGCTTCCATTTCAACTATTTCTTGAACGCTGGTGAACCGAATTTGGCGTGCCGCCTGTACATTTTCTGTTTGTTGGATTAGGATGCCATTGGGATCTTTTAACAAGGCGCCTTTGTGAAACAGAAGCGCGCAATATTCTTTAAATCCGTGGATTAAAACTATGTTTTTATTCTGAAACGTGTAACAAGGATGCATCCACTTATATTCTTCAGTCAGCTCACAGTCAAGTACGATATTTCTCAACTTCTTATATTCTTCTTTCCACTTTTTAGATTTACCTATAAATCCATCAACCTTAAGATTCAGTCCACTATTTGTCATCAAGGAGTCCCCCTCTTCATCATATTACTATTATGTTTTTAATAATAAGCAGATCATTAATAAATCCACTGGATTGCTTGCCGCTCCAAGCTGATGGACACCGACTAATACCGTGTCATCACTTTTTCATCAGTTGCACATAGCTTCCATTGTACTGCATTTTTATGGATTGTACAGTTTGCATACAAACTCTATTACAAATTACTTTTTTATCATATCAATTTGATTGTATACAACCAAATTTATAGATATACCTTCACAAGATATTACCATGCCAGTTGACTCATGATGGCTTCTGTTTCCTGCTGTTCCCCTCATTCTTGCGATTGCTGAACTATGGTACTCATTGTTTATGAAATCAGTCGGTTTTTACAATTTGGCACTTTACACAAACAGAATAAAAGGCCTCCGAAACATTCCGGAAGCCTTTCCATTCATTCCTCTTTTATGCCTAACATCGATTGATCATACTGGCGTTATTCATCCGAGTTGATTTTTTCGGCGCACACTGCGATTAGCACCGGATAAGCTGCATATCGCTCCACGATATGCTTAGCCACCGTACGCATTCCCTACTCGTATAACTTGAGGAATGTATTCAATCTATATTTCTTGGTACGAAACATACGTTAGAAAAGCTGAGGCCATCATCCATATCTTCGCCATCAAGGGTTTGTAATAAATGATACTGAGCAATTTCTCTCTCATTTATCTCAACATTCAATGTGGTTTGAACAAAATATATTGGATCGTCCCATCGATAATTAATAACTAGGGCTATTCTCTCATTTGAAAGCTTTGTCGAAGTTGAGATATCATTACTGTTAAATGCCTCAACAAATTCTTCAGGCTCATCACTAAGCCAAGAGTTTACATATACCCAGAATCCCTCATGTACTTTTTCAAAAGAATTGTATTGCTTAGCGAACTTCTCCAATTCAAAAGCGTTCATATTTTCCCCCGACATCTCAACAAGTAAGCAGTATCACAACAAACTGCTCATTGTTTTTTTTAACTATTTACCCATTAACTCAAACTGTCGTTCACAGTTAAACTATCTTTTATTTAAAAGTAGCAGTCTTTTAGCCAAATAATCCTTTTCTATTGTTTTATTCACTAGGCCATACTTATTTTTTTCATATAGCTTATCGTTTTCTACTGTAAGGATAGTTATGGGTTTATCTAATGTGGTAATTCCTTGTTGAATACTTATTAATAAATTTGAATGTACTTTATTTGACTTTCTCAGAGGTTCAGAGTTTGAATGGATGGTTTCTCCCTTAATATTAATTCTCCCTTCCTCATTACGCCACCATCTAAATGTTTCGATTGCGGAGAGTGACCAATTTAGGTATTCTATCCACCCATCTCCGTGTTCTAGAAAATAAATGATCTCATCACTAGGTCCCGGATCAAATAAAGCATCTGCAGACCATTCTCCTACTATTTCATCCATACTTTTAAACCTCCATAATTATCAATTCTATCTCTTCGTTATGTAAGATTAGGAGGGTCAAAAATCATCATGCTTAAACTAAAAAAAAGTATAAAGGATACAAAACTGAACAAAACGAACCGTGATTTTCTTATATTTATTTTTCTGAAAATTGTTCGATTGCTAAATATTAAAATAGCTAGAAATGTAGTTAATAATAAAAGAGTTATGGGTAGAAGGACGATTATTACATCTTCTTCACCTCTCATATCAGAACCATCATGAAATCCCATAAAATAACCTATTACATATATACATGATGCACTGATTTTTATAATGTATGGAAACATCTGCGCTAAAAATGAATTAATGATTCCACCTAGTATTAGATATAGAGTTTTCAATTACACACCTCCACTCGTGAATAGAGAAATTTTTCATATTGTTTTTTACTATTTGAAAGTGCTCTCTCTGTTGCTTTGAGCTTATCGTTGGTTGATTGAATCGTTTCAAGCTTAAGATTCATGGATTTCACCTTTATTCTCAGTAGTTAGAAATTAACAATCTTCCCCATTCCTTTTAATACCTCAAATATTTTAGTATCATCTCTAGGATCGGGATTTTTTCCATAGCGAATTTGGTATATTTCCTTATCACTTCCTTTAAGCCAATTAGAAGAGATTTTTGGAATATCAATATCATGACTATATAGAGATGATAAATTGGACCAAAAACTACCTAAAAATATTCTTTCGTTACCCACAACTACAACAAAAGGTTTACCGCTTGCAGGTACTTTTCCTTCTAACTTTTCCTCTAGACTAATGCTTTCCTTCATTATGAATTCATGTTCGATCCAATTATATGTTCTCATTTCATTGGCTGTAAGCACAGGTATAGTTTCTAAAGGTAGATCATTAAGCTCTTTACTCATCGCATCAGTTGTAGATAGTTCTTTAACTAAATAGATGGAGAATTCATTAACATCGCTCTCCTCATTACTACTATTACAACCCATAATCAGGAATAGCATAATATTCAAACTTACAAATAATTTAATTGCAGGTAATTTCATAAGAACCCCTTTCTTTAATTTTGACAATCATAACTGAATAGACGTTAGATATTCGAAAATGTTTTATTTTATGGTATATCATCCAATATTAACTTATTCATCTCAACTAAGCTTCTCGTAAACGCAACCAGGCTACCGATTAATACCGGCAGCCTCGTTTTAATGTTTATTAAGTTATATTTGATTGAGAAAACAGTTCTAATCCCAATAGTTAAAGATTATCTCACCTACTGTCTTAGGCATCCAATAAAAAATTTGTTTTAGTTCAAGTTCATTTAGTGTGTTCTCATTTTTCAGCTTATTCTTATGCCCATCTAGCAGCACTTCTTCACTAAGTTCTCTTAAGTGTAAAAAGCGATATTCTTTACTATAAGCTTGAATTCCATTGATGAGAGTTTGATTCTCTATAAATATAACATTCATATATTCAACTCTTGAAGCGATAGCTATTAAAGGGTAATTATTATTTAATAAAATATAAATTTCTTCTCCGTTAAATTGTAAATCCGCACAGTAAAAATTGGTTTCCTGCAGATCGGAAACAGTGACTAGCTTTCCACCAACCTGATTTGCTAAAGCGTAGCATAGATTTTTAAACTGGCTAATGTCTACCAATGATTTAACGATATCAGTGTTATTAAATCCAGAAATTCCATCGCGAAGCAACATAATAAAACACCTCATTTTGACGTCAAAGCTAACAAACCTGTCACTACCTTAAGAAATCCACAAATAAAGACGACATACATCAGTCGGTTTTGAGAGTCGTCCCTCTTCAATTCAAATATGACATATATTCGAAAGCAGTTGTGCCATATACACTTTTAAAATGTTTATTTAAATGGGTTAAATCCACAAAACCGCATGCAGCCACTGCAGAGTAAATATCTCTATTTTTTTCGATCAACTGTTTAGCAAGTTCGATTTTGCAGTTAAGAAAGTATTGATACGGTGAAATTCCAGTATTCTCCTTGAAAAAGCGAATAAACTTAAACTTTGATAAATGAAGTTCGTTACAAATCTCATCAAGTTTCAATACCTGTTCCAGATTGGCATGAAGCATATCCTTTGCTTTGTGAATTAGTGCGGTATCCTTTTTGTTATCCGTCGAAAACTTCGTTTGGACGAGACTATCGGTGAGGGATACGAATAATTCACTACAAACGGCCTCGTCTTTTCCGCTTAATATTGCAT
>NZ_JBFTSN010000392.1:0-6018 GCF_056400045.1 Paenibacillus sp. 01L418 | reverse complement strand
GACGGTAGGTGAACGATCCCGGCATGGTGGTTTCCGACTGGTTGCGCTTATACCGGAGCAAGATATTTTGAAAGGTTTTTTCAATCTCTGGAGCTGGAATAGGTTTGTCTCTGTGGGTTCAATATTGCTGATTCCCTTGAGTTTGGTGCTGCTTCGCAAGATGATTTTGCTTCCGATCAGAAGACTGCTATCTGCCATGAATCGAATCGGTGAAGGGCATATGCAAGGGATTCCAGAATCTAAAGCCTCAACCGAAGAATTTCGCGTCGTTAACGATCATTTTAACCAAATGCTTTCCCACATTAGAGAGCTGAAAATCCATGTTTATGAGGAACAATTAAGCAAACAGCAGGCGGAGCTTAGGCAGCTGCAGACAACGATTAATCCTCATTTTTATTTAAATTCCCTTAATATGCTGCACAGTTTGGCTGCTGTACGCAATTATGAATTAATCCAGGAGATGTCGCGCTGTCTCTCGGACTATTTCCGTTACATTTTCCGTAGTCATGTGTCACTCGTCTCTCTCGGGGATGAACTGATGCATATGCGCAATTATATACGTATTCAGGAGCTGCGGTTTCCAGATCAGCTGAGCAGTGAAATTGAGGTGCCATCTTACCTGCTGAACCTCGCTATACCCCCGCTTGTGATTCAAACCTTTGTGGAGAATGCCATCAAGCACGCCTTTACGCTGGAAGCGCCATTCCGGCTATCGATTCATGGAAAGCTGGAATCAGATGGTCAGGTGCCTCGCATTCTACTCGTTATTGAAGATACCGGCGAAGGATTCACCCCAGAGCTGCTGCAGCTCTTAAATGAGAAGAGGAACTTGGAGCGGGAGGACGGCAGCAGGCATGGCATCTGGAATGCATGGCGCAGATTGGAGCTATTGTATGGCGGAAAAGCCGACCTTACCTTTCTTAATCTTCATTCAGGCGGGGCTCGAGTCGAAGTTCGCTTACCCATGAAGTCATTCCCGGAAGGAGAGGAGGGCACACCTTGCTGAACGTGCTGATCGTAGATGATGAGATTCATTTTGTGAAAGCGGTTAAAAAAATGGTGGACTGGTTGCAGCTTGGTATTTCCAACGTTTATGTTGCTTACAATCCGACTGCGGCGGAGCGGATTTTTGAGGTACAGGAGATTCATATTCTGCTATGCGATATTGAAATGCCGCAGCGGAGCGGACTAGAGCTGCTGAAGTGGATGCGGGAGAAGGGAATTCGCACCGTTCCTGTGCTGATGACCTGCCATGCGGATTTTCATTACGCCCAAGAAGCTGTACGTCTGGGCTGCTCCAATTATTTGTTGAAGCCGCTGACCAAGGAAGAGCTGGAAGCCGCACTGTGCAAGGCGGCAGACGCTGTGAAGCGCGAGCAAGAACTGGCGGATGCGCAGCGGGTTAAGAACTGGTGGTCTCGGCAGCAGGATATAAATCGTGAGCGCTTCTGGCTGGATGTTCTTAATGAAACCATTCCGGCAGTGAGTAAGATTTTTGCAAAGGAAGCGGCGGCAAGGCAAGTATCTCTCCCTGCGGACTCCTTGGTTCTGCCAGTGTTAATGATCATACGTGGTTGGCAGCAGGACTTCCTGGTCAGAGATCGGAAGCTGCTGGAATATGGGCTCAAGAACGCAGGCAAAGAGATGCTGGGAAGGCTTACGTTAGGCAGTGTCGTTGTACCTGCCGGGAATGACGCTTGGTTGCTTATTATGCCTGTGGAACAGGAACAACTAGAGAACGGACTTGCCATCATGTGTAGCCGCTTGGTTGAGTTTTGTCGTGTACATTTATACTGTGAATTATATTGCTATGGGGGGAAGCCAGTACAAGGACATGAACTCCCTGCTCTGCTGGCTCAATTACACAATTTAGACAGAGATAATGTGACCGGAATCCATTATGTAGCTCTGAATGAGGCAAAGCGTCTTGCAGCAGCGCCTCCAGCTCTGCCAGATATGAGTGGCTGGGCAGCGATGATGAGGCAAGGCGTGAAGGAGAGGCTGCTGGAAGAAGCGAGAGCTTGCATCCATGGACTGCGGGATCAAACGGGAATAGATGGCGATTATTTGCGTGCGCTGAAGGAGAATTTTTTGCAAATGGCTCATGCAGTCCTGCAGCAGCAAGGGGTTCAAGCACATCTCATGTTCTGTGATGAGGAGAGCCTGCGTCTGGCGGAAGCTGCATCCCGCTCGCTTACCGATCTGGAGCGCTGGCTTGCCCATGTCATTATGAAGGCTGTGAATACCACACATCCGTCCTCGATTAGCGATGTGATTGAACGGGCGACCCGCTATATTGTATCCAATCTGGATCAGAATCTGTCCAGAGAAACGACAGCGAACCACGTATACTTGCACCCGGACTATTTGACCCGCTTATTTAAAAAAGAGCTGTGCTGTACGATTCCAGAGTATATTTTGCAGGAGAGAATCAAGCTGGCTAGGCAGCTGCTTATTCATTCTGAGCTTCCTGTAAGCGCCGTGGCGATGGCTACGGGCTATTCGAACTTTTCTCATTTTGCAAAGTTGTTCAAGGCTCAGTCAGGCTTAAGCCCAATCGAGTTTCGCCAGCACGGACGAGGTGCCCCCCTTGCAAAGTCGAAATGACGTCAGGCAAAGGTCGAACCTGAAGCAGAGGATGCGCTCCTCTTCCCGCTATAATGGCAAGAGAAAGCCAAATGATCAAGCCAGGGGGAAAACAAAATGCGCAAGAAGACATGGTTATTCGCAAGTCTAGTGAGTCTATCGCTGCTCATATCCGCATGTGGTTCGAACGGAAATTCAGGCGGATTGGCGAAAGATCCGGTTAACAGCCCCGGAACAACAGGCGAGGAAGCATCACAAAAGATCGATGAATTGAATGTCGCATTTCTCAGTGTTACCGGCACGCCACCGGATATGAAGGCAGTAGAGGATGAGATTAACAAGATTACAAAGGAAAAAATCAATGTAGCGGTTAATCTGATGCCAATCAATTACGGCGCTTATGCCCAGCAGGTTAACTTAATGCTGACAAGCAATGAGAAGCTGGATCTGATTGTCGTCGGATCACCGTTTGGATTTAGCTCGCAAGTGTCCAGAGGACAGYTGTTGCCGCTCGATGAGCTGCTGGAGAAGAATGGGGAAAATATTCGCAAGGCGCTTGACCCGGACTACTTGAACGCCAGTAAGGTAGATGGAAAGGTTTACGGCGTCACACCTGTGAGAGACTTGGCAACAGCCAACGGATTTACAATGCGCAAGGATCTTGCAGATAAGCATGGAATCGACGCGAGTGCGATTAAAACACTGGATGATGTAGAAGCAGCGCTCAAAATCATTAAAGATAATGAACCAGACATTACGCCACTAATTCCTAGCGGAGCTGGCTTCTCCTTTCTGACCAGCTACAGCTGGCATGATGGTCTTAGCAACGGGATGGGTGTGCTACCAGGCTACGATAATGGTCTGAAGCTTGTTAACAGCATCGAGTCTCCGGAATATGCTGCGCTCCTGAAACGGATGAGGAACTGGTATGAAGCGGGTTATACGTTGAAAGATTCAGCAACCAACAAGTCGAGCCAAATTGAATTAATGAAGGCTGATAGAGCTTTTGGTTATCTCTCTAAGCTGAAACCGGGATTTGATGCGCAGGAGTCCAGATCCATTGGCAAGGAAATGATTAGTGCAACCTTGTCTAATCCTGTATCCATGACAGATCATGTGCTGAACATTATGTGGGGGATTCCGCGTCAAGCTAAGAATCCGGTGGCATCTATGAAGTTTCTGGATCTGATGTATGGGGATGCTGAGCTTGTTAATCTGCTGGATTGGGGTATTGAAGGCAAGCATTATGTCAAAGTGTCCGATAATGTCATCAAATACCCAGAAGGCGTCACAATGCTGACGAACGGCTACAATTTAAATATGAGCTGGCTGTTTGGCAACCAGTTCCTCTCTTATGTATTTGAGGGTGAAGACCCGGATATTTGGCAGAAGATGAAGGAATTCAATGAGCAGGCGATTAAATCCAAGGCAATGGGCTTTACGATGAATCCGGAGTCCGTCAAAACAGAAATAGCGGCAGTATCCAACGTCATCGCGCAATATTATCTTGTTCTGGAAACAGGCTCTGTGGACCCAGATAAGGTGTTGCCGCAATTTATTGAGAAGCTGAAGGCCGCAGGAATCGATAAGGTTATTGCGGATAAGCAGCGCCAGCTGGATGAATGGGCGAAAGCAGAGGGTGTGCAATGAGTCGTAAACTTCATGAATTGCTAAGAGGTGAGGAACGGAATTATATTCTTCCGTTCTTCTGGCAGCGCGGAGAAGAAGAGGCGGTCATTCGTGAGGAGCTGGCTCGTATACGGGAAGCGGGCATCCATGCCGTATGTGTGGAATCCCGTCCCCACCCTGATATGCTTGGTCCACAGTGGTGGAAGGATATGGATATCATTATGGATGAAGCCCGGAAGCATGGCATGCAAATTTGGGTCTTCGACGATGATCACTTTCCGACAGGACACGCAGCAGGTAAGGTGAAGGACGCGCCGCTGGAACACCAGCGGCAGTTCCTCTCAGAGCGTCGAATTGATGCACGCGGTCCCGATTCTGAAGCTTCATTCCTGCTGCGCCCCTGGTCGGTGCTAGATGGAGCAAGACCTGTCGGCGCTGCTGCAGCTAGGCGTGATCCAGTTACGGGCGAGCTGGATGGGGAGTTTATTGCAATAGATCTCGAAGCTTCAGTGCAAGACGGGGTTCTTTATTGGCCTGTGCCGGAAGGCTACTGGACGATCTGCTTGTTCGTCGTCACCAGGGAAGGCGGGGATGATCGCCGCAAAGATTATTTGAACCCGATCGTGCCGGAATCGACGCAGATTCTGATCGATACAATCTACGAAGMCTATTACGCACGATACAAGGATGATTTTGGCGTCGCATTCGCAGGTTTCTTCTCGGATGAGCCTGGCTTCTATAACAGCAAAGCATCGTACGATTATGCTTCGGGACTTGGCGATGCCAAGATGGCTCTGCCGTGGCGTTCCGATTTGCTGGAGCTGCTGGAGGCAGAATACGGTCAGAACCTGCGCCAGCATCTGCCTCTGCTCTGGCATGAGGGTGGACCTCAGACGTTTGCTGTGCGCTACGCCTACATGAACGTAGTGAGCAAGCTGTACGCGGAGCACTTCAGCAGGCGGATTGGAGACTGGTGCCGAGAACGCGGCGTAGCCTATATCGGCCATCTAATGGAGGACAATAATGTACACGCCAGACTGGGCTGCGGAGCAGGGCATTTCTTCCGTGCGCTGGAGGGGCAGGACATGTCTGGTCTGGATGTCGTGTTATGGCAAATTGTACCCGGGTTTGATGAAATGTCTTTCTCATGGATGGGTGGGAAGACAGACAGCGTCTTTTTCCATTACGGGATGACCAAACTAGCTGCTTCACTGGGACATATCGACCCTAGGAAGCAAGGAAGAACCTTTTGCGAAATCTTCGGCGCTTACGGCTGGGCGGAAGGGCTGAAGCTGATGAAGTGGCTGACCGACCATATGCTGGTTAGAGGCGTCAATCATTTTGTGCCGCATGCTTTTTCTCAGAAAGAGTTCCCTGACTGGGATTGCCCGCCGCACTTCTATGCCAGAGGGTATAATCCGCAGTTCAGGTATTACCGACTGCTTAATGACTATACGAATCGGGTATGCCACTTGTTGAATGACGGTGAGCATATTGCGAGTGCTGCTGTGCTATATCACGCTGAGGCTGAATGGTCCGGGGAATACATGCTGTTCCAGGAGCCTGTGAAGCAGTTGATGCAGAGCCAAATCGACTGCGATGTGCTGCCGATCGATATCTTGGTTTCTTCGGAAGTTATCGATGGGGAGCTAGCGGTGCACAAAGAACGCTATCGCTGCCTAATCGTACCTTATGCCGAGGCGCTGCCAATAGAATGGCTGGATAAGCTTACTGAGCTCGCATCAGCTGGTTTGTCTATTATCTTCATTGATGCATTGCCAGTAAGAGCGAGCCAATCTGTAC
>NZ_JBFTSN010000391.1:0-6027 GCF_056400045.1 Paenibacillus sp. 01L418 | reverse complement strand
CTATTCCGATATCCACTACTTCAGCCGGATATTCCGCCGTCATGAAGGAATATCTCCGCGAGAATATCGGAAATTGTCCAAAATTTTATAAAAAATGAGCTCTATCTAATGAAAGCCGAATACCTACAGTGGTGTTCGGCTTTTAACTTTTCTTCATGTTTGGACAAACTAAAAAACACTTCTTTGCTTTGTCCATTGAGTACAGCTCGTGTATCTATTACGATAATGTATATCGATAATGATTATCATTATCTTATAATATCTATTGGGGGAGAATTAACATGTATCAAGGAACAAAATCAGCCGCACTTTTGGCTACATTCGCACTAATGGGAACCCTATTGCTAGCCTGTGGCAGCAATTCAGCAAATTCGGGCAATACAGCGAGTCCCGCTGCTGAAGCAACAAAAGCACCTGCAGCAACGGAACAAGCAGCCGATACCACCCGCTCCTTCACCGATTGGTCGAAGCATGAGGTAGAAGTGCCTGTTACTCCGCAGCGTGTTATCTTTCATGGTGAAACTACAGGTGATTTACTTGCGCTAGGCGTTAAGCCGATCGGCGTCATACAGGATATGATTAAAGGGACGGTATTTGAGCAGCAGCTCACTGGTGTCGAGGACGTAGGTTTTCCGCTAAGCGTCGAGAAATCATTAACACTGCAGCCTGATCTTATTATTTTCTCGAATTCGGACGAACAGCAGTATGAGGTTATTTCAAAGGTTGCTCCAACGGTAACATTCAACTCCTTCGCCACGCTGGAGGACAGAATGCGTACGCTAGGGGATTTGTTAAATAAGAAGCAAGAAGCTGAGGATTGGCTTGCAGAGCACGCGGTCAAAACAGCAGATATGTGGAAACAAATTCACGATAGCGGTATTAAAGAAAGTGAAACAGCAGCCGTATTTACAATGTATCCTGGCAACCGCCTCTTTATTATGGCTGGTACTGGGCTACCGCAATTCTTATACGAGAAAGGCGGTTTAAAGCCAACACCAATCATCCAGGATCTTATTGATAAAGAACAAGGTTTTGCAGAAATATCTTCTGAGCTGCTGCCAGAGTATGCGGCTGACCGCATCTTCATTCTGAATCCAGTCGCTCCTGAGGCGCAGCAATCAACGAACGAGCTTATGAAAAGCGATTTATGGCTCAAGCTCCCTGCCGTGAAAAATGGACAAGTGTACAATTTTGATTTGCTCAAAGCTTCCAGCGACGCACTTTCTAGAGAATGGTTGTTAGAAGAGCTGCCAAAAGCACTTATTAAAAAATAAATGCTGCTTAACGTCTGTTGAAATAGAAGAAGCTCTTCAACTACGGTTGATAAGCTTCTTCTATTTGTTTATAATGAAATTAATTGATAACGATTCTCAATACTGAAATGAGGCTACAGCCATGTCTAACTTAACGCATCAGACTTTACCTCTGCGCTCCTTAAGCTTCCATTTTGTAGATATGAAGCTGTACAGCCATACAGAGGGCGAAGTATTAGCGGAGAAAGTGACTTCCTGCTATACGATGCTTATATCCAAGAGCGGCAGAGGCAGACTGTTTATGGGTAATGAAAGTTCCCTTTTCTCGTCATACAGTTCTTTCCTTCTATCCCCGAACACCGCATATCAATTTGAAAATATAGGCGACGGCAAATTGGAATATTACCTCATCTCTTTCCACATCCTTCATTTGCTAAGCCAAGGTCCTGTGCTTTATACGGAGCAGCTATTTCCGAACCGTCAAGAGCTGCGCGTTTATCCGCTCGCACAATGGATGGATTTGCTGAGCCAGCTTTATACCGGAACTACGGACTGCGATAACATTGAAGCGCATCGTCAGCAAACGCATTTTCAGAAGCTTATCGGATTTGTTCTTGAACATAACCTGCAATTCGACTCGATGAGCAGCTCCACGCAAACGGTTGAACAAACCATTCAATATATGCAAAATCATTTTCAGAACCGAATAACGGTCAAGCAGCTCGTCGATATGGCCAACGTACCTGCTTGGCAGTTCACTTCAATATTCAAGGAGCTGACTGGCAAGAAACCACTTGATTATTTGAATGAGCTTCGTATCAGTCGGTCCAAGGATTGGCTGATCCATACCGACAATACTTTGCGCGATATCGCAGATCGTGTCGGCTTTACCGATGAGTATTATTTCAGCCGCCGCTTCCGTCTTATAACCGGCTTTTCTCCAAGGCAATATGCCCTATCGATGCGCCAAAATATACTCGTTAAGGATTGGGACGGTCACGAGGTTAGCATTCCCGCTCAGCCCAATCGCATCTTTTATTGTGGTGAAAGTATTGGAGATATGAATACGCTTGGCATTCAGCTAGTAGGAAGCCATATGATCAGCAAAGGCGAGCCTTTTCATTCGGAACAGGCTTCTGCACTAGCGCCTGACTTAATAATATTCGACCATTCTGATGAAAGCTTGTACGCACAAATGTCAGAGCTTGCCCCTACGCTTACCTATAATTCACGCGGGTCACTTGATGAGAGACTGCTCATGCTTGGAGAGTGGCTGGGCAAAAAAAAAGAAGCCCAGCAATGGCTTCTTCATTATAATAGCAGTACGTTATTGATGTGGCAGCAGCTTCAGGCGCGCATTCGGCCTAACGAAACAGCTTCTGTCTTTATCTATCATCGGGGAGAACGTTTATTTGTCATGGGCAATATCGGTTTATCCTCTATACTGTACCATCCAGACGGTTTCCGGCCTACAGGGAAAGTTCAAGACATTCTGAAATCTGGCAGACCCTATAAGGAAATCACAGAAAAAACGATCCAACAATATGCAGGCGACCGCGTATTCATGATGCTGCCCGAAAATGAGGAGTCCAAAGCAGCCATGGAGAAATTAGTGAACAGCCCAATCTGGAGAAACCTTCCTGCTGTCAAAAATGGCTTCAGTTACGTGCTCGACGAACGCGACTGGAATCAGGAGGATGCTTCAGCAAGGGATAAGCTGCTATTGCTTCTCCCCGAGCTGCTGAACCAAACCTCATAATTCCCCCTTATGCGCCGAATTGAGCCTGGTGAAGCCTGCTGTAAGCACCACGCGCGTCGAGCAATTCATCATGATTGCCTTGCTCGGCAATCCCTTGCTCAGCTACAACTACGATGCGGTCAGCATTTTTGATCGTGGCAAGACGATGAGCGATAACAAGCGTCGTTCTGCCGCGGGACAGCTCAGCAAGCGCTAGCTGAATCGCCGCTTCCGTCTCGGTATCCAGCGCGGATGTCGCCTCATCCAAAATAAGGATCGGCGGGTTCTTCAGAAACATTCGTGCAATGGAGAGCCTCTGCTTCTGTCCTCCCGACAGCTTAACCCCTCTCTCGCCGATCATTGTATTCAATCCCTCAGGCTGCGACAAGATGAGCTCCTCCAGCTGCGCCTGACGAGCGGCTTGCATAATTTCTACCTCCGACGCTCCGAGTTTGCCGTAAGCAATATTTTCTCGAATCGATCCATCAAAGAGGAACACATCCTGCTGCACAATCCCAATGTTGGAGCGCAGTGATTCAAGCGTCATATCCCGCAAATCAATGTTGTCGATCGTAATCGAGCCTTCTTCGACATCGTAGAAACGCGGAAGCAAGCTGCATAACGTTGTTTTCCCCGCTCCCGATGGACCTACTAGAGCTACCGTCTCTCCTGCGCGGATCGATAGGCTGAGACCTTGCAGCACCTTGTCTTTATTCTCATAACCAAACGTCACTTTGTTAAACCGAATATCACCCTTGAGATGGCTTACCACTTGTGCATTCGGCGCATCGGCAATATCAGGTTCCGTTTCAAGTAGTTCCAAATAACGTTTGAATCCTGCTATTCCTTTTGGATACGTCTCAATGACAGAATTAATCTGTTTAATCGGACCTAAAAATACGTTCGAGAGCATAACAAATGCGATAAACTCACCATAGCTCATATCGCCTTGAATAACGAACCAAGTTCCGCATACGAGTACAAACAAAGAAATGAGCTTCATTAGAATAAAGCTGATTGACGAGTTCCATGCCATTACGCGATATGCAATGAGCTTCGTCAAACGGAAACGACCGTTATTTTCAGCAAAACGTGCCATTTCATGCTTTTCGTTCGCAAACGCTTGAACGACACGAATGCCGCTCACGTTATTTTCAACGCGTGCATTGTAGTCAGCGATATCAGAAAACATCCGATTAAAGGCTGCTGACATTTTACGGCTGAAATACAGCGACAAATAAATCATCAGCGGAATAATAATAAAGGTCATTAACGCAAGCTGATAGTTAATGCTCAGCATAATACCGAACGCACCAGTCAGCGTCATTAAAGCAATAAACAAATCCTCCGGCCCATGATGGGCGATCTCTCCAATATCCATCAAGTCATTTGTCATCCGGGATACCAGATGTCCTGTCTTGTTATTGTCGAAGAAACGGAAGCTCAGCTTCTGTACACGATCAAACAGCTGCTTGCGCATATCGGACTCGATGTTGATTCCGAGCTTATGTCCCCAATAGGTAACGACATAATGCAGTGCAGAGCTGAACACATAAATGACTAATAGTCCGATACAAGCATACAAAATCCATTTCCAGTTGCCGCTCGGCAAAAGATCATCCACAACCCGGTTAACGGCAAGTGGAAAAGCAAGCTCAAGCAATGCAGCCAAAATGGCACATGAAAAATCTAAAATAAACAGCTTCTTGTAGGGCTTGTAATAAGCAAAAAAACGACGCAGCATATCCAGCTTCCTTCCTAATCTATTTTATGACACATTCAATGATAACCATTATCATTTGTGGCTAATCTATCGTAGAACAAAAGGGCAAGGGGAGGCAATGGACAAATGTGATCATTTTTTTGTACAAAATGAAGCAACATCATCCGGACAGATGTCATGATTTTGTAGATGTCATGTCCTTTTCTCACCATTTCATGCCTAATACAGCTGTGCTAAAGTAGAATCACTACAATGAAAAGAGGGATATTGAAATGACAAGAACGATCCGAATCGGAATTATAGGAAGCGGCGGTATTGCAAGAGCCCATGCTTCAGCTTATAAAAAAATGCCTCTTCACGTGGAAATCGTGGCGGTGGCAGACAGCATAGCAGGAAAAGCACAAGCTTTTATTGATCAAGAGGAACTCGTAAAAGCCGTTGCTTTTGATGATCATAAGAAACTATTAGAGCTTGACCTAGACGGCGTCAGCATTTGCACACCAAACTTTGCACATTCTGAAACTTCAATAAACGCTTTGAATGCAGGCAAGCACGTGCTCGTAGAGAAGCCGATGTCTGTCACACTCCAGCAGTCCATCGATATGGTCGAAGCCGCTGAACGCAGTGGGAAAATATTGACGGTAGGCTTCCAGCCGAGATATGATCCCAATATGTCGTTGATTCAAGAAATTGTTCAATCGGGAAAACTTGGTAACGTTTACTTTGTTGAAACAGGCGGCGGCAGACGGCGCGGTATGCCTGGCGGCACTTTTATTTCCAAAGAGCTTGCAGGTGCTGGCGCAATGGCTGATATCGGCTGCTATTCGCTTGATATGGCGCTTAATGCGCTCGGCTATCCTAAGCCGCTTACTGTATCGGCTTATACATCAAATCATTTTGGAACAAACCCGAAATACCATCGTGAAGCGGCCAACTTTGAAGTTGAGGATTTTGGCGTAGCGATGATCCGTCTTGAGGGCGACATCGTTCTCAATTACAAAATCAGCTGGGCTATGCACATGGATTCATTAGGTGCGACAATGTTCCTTGGAACTGACGGCGGTCTTAAAGTCACTCCAGCAGGCACAGGCCCTTGGAGCGGTGTTTGGGATGGTAGCGTAGGCAGCATGACGCTTTATCACGATGTCGTTGATCAGCATATCCATTCGACTATTCCTGTCATCCAACATGGGCTAAACTTGTTTGATGAGAAAGTAAGAGACTTTGTTGCAGCAATCGCAGAAAATCGTCCAGCTCCTTTTCCTGGAGCAGAAATTTTGTACAACCAAGCGATTATCGACGGTGTGCTCCTT
>NZ_JBFTSN010000390.1:0-6031 GCF_056400045.1 Paenibacillus sp. 01L418 | reverse complement strand
ATCATAGGGATATATTAAACAAACATACTAGGGGGCATCCATGAAACTATCCAAAATCACCATAAATAACTATAAAGGAATTCAGCATTTATCATTAGATATTGAGAATATCAGCATCATTATTGGTCCGAACAATTGCAGTAAAAGCACAGTTCTTCAAGCCATCGAACAATTTGGTAAAGCGGATAAGACTCTTGATGAAAACTGTTACTATAGACACGACACAAGTCGTGCAATCAGTTTCCACGCAACATTCATTGATGTGACAGCAGCAGAATTAGAGCTTCATGGGATTCGTAATTCACTTCATGAGCCAACTGGACATTTTATTGTACGAGCAGTTTATGAATATGGAGAACCTGTAAAACGCTTTTCCAAAACCTCAGGAGAACCTACWCATGATATGAATAATGAGGGTTGGGACGGGAGGATGGGGGGGGGCAATAATGGCACTCATTTTCTTAACGTATTCCCTGAAGTTCTTTATATACCAGCAGTTCGTCATGCAAATGAAGAGATAAAAAATAGTTCTGACTACATAAAAACCCTAACTCAACTATATAAAGAAGTTATTATGGAGACTAATGAATACTTAGATGCGACTCGTGCGAATAGGGAACTACAAAACAGAATAAACTCGCACACTAATGAAAGAATAAGTTTCTTTCAAAATGAGGTGAAATCATTTTTAAATAACATTACCTCAACAAGTGTTGATTTTAAAGTTAACTTTAAACCTATTGAAGAATTCATCAGTAGTTCAGTAAATACTGTTTTTAATTATAACGGCATAAATACATCTATTGAACATCAAGGAAATGGTGTGCAACGTACTTTTATTGTTTCGATTTTAAAAGGCTATCGAAAATATAGAAGCGAATTCCCTCCTGAAGGAAGGGAACAAATAGCAGCCCGTAGGCCGTTAATAATTGCAGTTGAAGAACCGGAACTATACTTGCATCCGCATATTGCACGAGTTTTTAAGGATACCTTGTACCAGCTAGCTGATGATCGGTTTTTTCAAGTTATCGCAACTTCTCATTCTCCCAACTTTATCGATTTATCAAAACCAAACAGAACACTTATTCGCTTCTCTTTAGATTCTAATCAAGATGTCAAAGCAAACCAAGTTAGTTCTGATATCTATGGCTTACCTGAGGATGAAAGAGATAAATTTCAAGCCCTCTTGAAATTCAACCCTCATCTAAATGAAGTTTTCTTTGCACAGCAAGCAATTCTTGTTGAAGGCGATACTGAGGTTGTCGCATTTAGACAAATAGCGGAAAAGCTTATGGTTTCAGGTTTACTTTCATCTGATGTATTTCATAAAACCTCAATAGTAAACTGTGCAGGTAAACCTACAATGTACGTTGTATTGAATGTCTTAAATAATTTTGGAATTCCCTATACGGTTATTCATGATATGGATATTACTGAACTTGGAAAAAATGGGCAAAGAAGAGCTAGCTCTACCCTTCGTCAAGCAATTACCATAAATTATAAAATTGAAGTATTAGCATCTGTTCGTGCTAACAAGAAATTTGTTCTTCAACATACTTTTGAGGCAGAAATGCCCGAAACTTATGAAAAGGGCACCTCTAAATCGTATGCAGCATATGAGTTTTTAAAAGACAAGTCTCTAGAAGAGCTTCCTTTAAGATTGTTACAAATTATTAAATCAGCATACGGTATTCCGTTAGAAGTTCCGATTGTTCATCTTGTTGATGAATTAATGCAACAATATTTAGTTGAAAATCCTGATTGGTCTGAACTTCATGATGCGTTTCAAGGATGGCAAATACCAGTACACGAACAATTTATAAGAAATGTATGGGATGAAATAAACCATCCTTTTGCAGCTGCGGCATCTGATGATATACCAAGTCGATAAAAAACTCCTTCTTAAAGTGGCAGGGTTCGACTTTTTGCTTTCGTTTGTTGTAATGGCAGTCTAGGACGAGTGTTTATAACTTAGACTGCCAACCTAGTGATAAAGTTACTGAGACCTATCCGCTAATTCAATCTGTAGCTATAACTTATATTCCCAACGCCTTTTGTATCCTTTCCATTGCAACATCATACCAATTTTTATCAATTTCAAAAGCCATCCAAGACCGACTTGTAATAATGGCTGCCTCTTCCGCAACCCTACTACCTGCGAAAAAATCTACCATTAACTCTCCAGTCTCACTACTATTCACAATCATTTCCTTTAACAACTCTACAGGCTTTTCCGTTGGATGTATGGTTTTATTACCATGAATGCGTGGTATGCGCCAAATGTCTGTCTGCTTTCGTGTTGAGATCCGTCTGACACGTTTATCTCCTTTCACAGCAAAGATGATAAATTCGTGGCGATAGCGGTATTGCCAACCAAGGCCCATATGTTCTTTATCCCATACAATACAGTTCTTCACTATGAAACCTGCATTACGCAGCCAAATCACCATGTCTGCATACATCCGCCAGTCAATACAAACATAAATATGTCGTCCTGGCTTGAGAACTCTGTAAGCTTGAAAAATCCATTGCATACAAAAACGCTTGTATTCCGCCGGTGAAAGCATATCATTCTCTATTATATTAAATCTTGGCTTTTTCGTTTTCGTTTGTGTTGTCCCACCAAATCTTAAGTTATATGGTGGATCTGCTATCAATAAATCGACTGAGTTATCTTCTAAATGTTTCTTTGAACCTTCAATACAGCTTTCGTTATATAACATCCTATTCCTCCTGGTATATGTGTCTCTTATATATAAATTCTACACTACGATTTGGAACAAGTGTTCTCTTTTTTCACAAAAAAAAAGCTGTAGGATTTCTCCCACAACTTTATTTTACCGGTGCATTCCGGATTTTATATAAGTATAATGCTAACCTTCAAAATTGTAAATACTTCACATCTGAGGATTTGCTATTTGAAATTACCTCCTATTTTCATACTGCGATCTGATGCCTTGCCAGCTGGAGTAGCAGAAGTAGCTCTTATAATAATTGAGTCACCATGCTTTTGTTTTAATAAGTCAGTTACACGTTCTAATGCTCGTGCTTTTTCTCGGTCTTGGTCGAATAATGATATTTGATATTCATCGTCGGAGGAAAATTGAGATAAACTGATGCCTATTCTTCGAATAGGTAATCCATCCCAATGTCTCTGTAATAATTCCACAGCAGCTCTATACACTTGATTGGTTACATTTGTAGGATCTACCATTTTCATTTGTCGATAAAAACCTGTCGGGCGTTCAAAATCAGCCCCTAAGCAACCCACCGATACTACATGCCCCATATAGCCTTTGCCTCTGCAGCGCTGGCATACGAGCTCTGTAAGCTCTAGGAGCACTACCTTTATCTCATCGAGCTTGCGATAATCACGAGGAAGTGTCATCATATGGCCAACTGTTTTAGGTGCAACCTGATGAGTTCCTGGCGTGACTGGGCTTTCATCAATTCCATTAGCTATGCGCCAATACATTTCTGCATTAACATCTGAGTTTTTACCAAACTTAGCCTCATCATTAATTTAAGTTTATCTAAAGGTGTACCTGCAAGTTTTCCAATAGTATCAAGACCCATAAAATTTAGATGTCGTGTCATCTTGCTGCCGACCATAAACATTTTATCAATATGCAAAGTCCAGAGTGTCTCGTGCAAATTTTCTTTTGTCAGCACATACATTCCTGATTTGTTTTTCTTCGCATAATTATCACAGGCCTAGATCCGCTAACATGATAACTTTGCTTTTAGCCAATAAATACCACCACGGGCTCTGCAGCTAATATGTTTTTAACTAAAAAATTTCGCCTTCCTTGTCTAACCAGACAAAAAGCCTTTATGTGTCCCTGATCCACCGATAACATATTTATTTTTCTTTTGGACAAGTTCTTATTCTTGCTGAGATATACAATCTCAACAATTGCACCTATCCATTTCTCGTCCATAAGACTCACCCCCAAACAGAACGTTTGTTCTTATTATGTACAGAGCTAACGTTCTTATTCCAGAGAAAAGATTTAACAGATTATTAGCCCTCATACTCATTTACTCGTCGGCAAAACGTACTATGCGTTAATCCTAATACCTTCCTAGCAGCTACTCCAGTAATGAGTCCAGCTTTCCAATCTTGATAAACCTTAATAAAGGTGGTATCGATTTCTTTTCGCGGCTTACCAAACTTTACTCCTTCAATTATAGCTACTGCAATTCCTTCAGCTTGCCGCTGCAGATTCTTTTTACGCTCTTGTTCTGCTACATAAGCAAGCAAACTAAGAAATTGATTCTCCAGAACCTTTCAGAAGTCCCCCATTGTCCGATACTTTCTAGAATCAAATAGCAGCTCGTTATCCAAACAAACGATATCCGCTCCAACCTCACGAGTGATATATTTCCACTCATCTATGATTCCATCATAGTCTCGTCCCAATCGATCTAATGAATCAATGTAAATTAAATCACCTTGTCTCAACATATAAGACGCATTGCTTGGTACTGAGGTCGATTGAAATCTTTCCCACTTAATTTATCAACAAAAAGATATCGCTCATTTAGACCCAGTTCTCGAAACTTAAGTAGTTGCCTTTCCGGATTTTGCTCTTTAGAAGAAACACACACATAGCCCATCTCTTTGAACTCCACCTTCACAATAACGATATCTATGTCTCCTAAGGGAGCCCTCTCTATCCTAAAATAGAAAGACCGATCGAATGAGATCGGGGTTTCTGTAACATATTTATTTAAATGTGTTAGCTCTTTAAAACAGAATTAAGAAGAGCTATCCTCTTACCTCAAACAAACTTCCGACTCGTTTTCTTCCCATCACAGCTGAACACAATCTTCTTATCCTCAACAAACGTCTCCAGATGAAACGTTTTTCACCCAAAGCTGAACGACATGAGGCAGCGTACGCTCCACATACTTCAGATCGAGCTCCATCCCTTCATACTCATGAATAAGATAAAGCTATACTTTATAGATGAATATATTCGGCAGCATCAGTTAGTGAGATGTTTTCCGTATAATGGTTCTTCAAATAATTAACTGCTTTTACTACATATTCGGACTGTGTTCTCTTTTGTTTCTTTAAGACATAACACACAAAATTCTCGAAGATAAGCCGAATCCATTGTTTGATTTCATCTAATGTTTCCATCCTTTGATAAGAAAACGTAGGGCGCTTTATTGCTTAATTAGATTTCTGTCGAAGTAGCAGCTGCTCGAATAGGCAATACAAAGTTGTCATCCATCGATCAGAAATCCTGGAACGGGTATATCTTTGAGGAGCAAGCGCAGGTAAGATTAGAGTCGGGATGGCGATTATATCTTTATATTCGTAGCAACCTATTCAAATGGTGTAATTAATGAAACGGATGTGACCATTCAAATTAAAGATAGCTGGACGTCATTTTTCGAGTTCGTTTCATAAGTCGTGGTAGTCAGTTAAGTTAAGTAAGAAGTGTTGTATTGAAGTATTGGCAGTCGAATACCCTAATGCTATTGAGGTTCCATCTTTAATGATCTATTCCCGTTTGCTTAATGCAATCATATGTGATCTTTATTTTTCCTTTAGCACGATTTGCACCAACTCTAAGACCATTAAGTTTCACTAAGACCTTATGCATAATTGTATAGAAGATGAACTCAATCAATGCTCCGTGTCTAACAGTTGAAGTGCAGTAGTGGTTTTCTTTATATTTAATGTATGCTATCAATCAACGCCCAGTATATATAATTTTTCCTGACTMATCTATTAAACGGAATATAAAACTTGAAGCATCTTCAAAATCCATCTTAGTGTAGTAAACGGCATATCCATTGTCAACTTCTAGTTCCTTAAAAAATGTTGATGCTTTTTTAATATCGACTTGAGTTTTGAATAGCATATCATCATTGCTTACAATTACCTTCTTTACATGGGGGTCAAGAATTTCAGCAGCAATAATTGTTTCATATTTTCGGTTTGAATGCTTAGTCATTACACTTATCCATGTTCTTTTCATTTTGTCTGTCCCACTTGGAAGCAGTTCTTCTTTAT
>NZ_JBFTSN010000389.1:0-6045 GCF_056400045.1 Paenibacillus sp. 01L418 | reverse complement strand
TTATTATTTTGGAAGCGTTATCATTTAAAGGAGAGGCTGTGAGTGGTTTGGTCAAAAGGAAGCTGTTTTTCTTCATCGTTTTCATGTTGACGATAGTAGTTCCTTTCAGTCTGGTCGGAATAACGACCGCTTATGCGGAGACCTTACCTTATCAGACGATTATCATCGATGACGGAAGCATCACAATTAATGATGTTGTGACACTTGATGAGGGTAACGAGAACAATGGATATTCGGCTCCAAATTGGACCACTAGCACAGGGGTGAAGGGGTATGATCATTCCAGCTCCAAATATACGAGTACAGCAGGCAGATCGATAACATGGAATCCGCGCTTGGAAGCAGGAACGGCGAAAATATCGTTATACAAGCTTAACTGGGAGGATAAGGCTGATAGCAATGTAAAAATCGAAATCGTTCATAATGGAACGACGGATGTACTCTTTCTGGATCTGAGACCCTCATCTGGCCCTCCAGTGGGATGGGTTGATTTGGGAGAGTACTATTTTTCTGGGGTTGGTGAAGAATTCGTTAAAATGACACGGTCTACCAGCACCACGAGCACGATACTTACGCGAGCAGATGCGGTCAAGTTCGAAGGGAATATTCAGCAGAAAGAGCCGCATAAGACGATCATTATTGATGATCGAAGCCTCACCATTGATAATATCGTCACCGTAGATGCAGGTAACGCGAGTAACGGGTTCTCCGCTCCTTATTGGACCACAAGTGCGGGAGTGAAAGGATACAATAATTCCAGTTCCAAATATACGGACGCGGTAGGTAGAAGCATCACTTGGAATCCACGCTTGGATGCAGGGACGGCGAGAATATCGTTCTATAAGCTTGATTGGGCGGATAAAGCAGACAGTAATGTAAAGATTGAGATTGTTCACAACGGGATTACGGATGTTTTGTTTATGGATCTTAGACCTACGTCAGGTCCATCGGTCGGATGGGTGGATTTGGGAGAGTATTATTTTAGTGGTGAAGATACCGAATTTGTCAGGCTGACTCGAATGCAACCTACGACGGGCACGATTATTACTCGGGCCGATGCAGTCAAATTTGAAGGGAATATCCGACAGCAAGCTCCGCCGTTGCCCGCGCTGCGGAGCCGTGCATTAGCGAATCTCAGTTACACAGAAAAAGGCAGCATTGAAAATGCAAACTATAAGGCGACCTTTTATGAGGCAGCATGGGATGGAGGCAAATCCATCGTTCGTGACATGTTCTACAAGAACACGGATACGGGGAACTGGATGCCAATAAACAATGTGTCGGAAAGGCTTGAGGAGCAGTGGGTTTTATTGGATGGGAATGCGGGGAGTCGAACCAATTACTACGATACGATGAACAAACGCTGGATTACATTCGACGGAATCCATTTTCCAGACAGCCACACGGCGGTTTTAACCGATTCTATGCATGGCAGTGATTACGATTTTGAAGTGAACTGGTCCATGGCAGGGGATAAACCAGATGTTTCCTTCACCTTCACGCCTCGCCGCGATGGCAATTATGTGATTGGATATCAGTCCTTCACAACAGAGCAAATCACTGGCATCAATGAAGTATTAAATGGATTTAGGTCGCATGCAAAAATGGTTGGTACGGTGGAATCCACAAGCCTTAGGGAGCTGAGCGCTCCGATGAGTCTGGTGGAGAAGAATGACGGCGCGGGGAATCCTTTGACGTATGGGGTATTTGTACCTTCGGAAGAGCTTCYGGTTGAATTTGAACCGACGGGAGGCGTTACGAAACAACGGCTTGGCATGAGCCTTGTCAACAACGAAGGCAGCGTGCAGCCAATCCTATATGCTCCTCAATTAGGGACTTATTCGCAAATGACCGCAGAAAACACCTATCAATTTCATATGGGGCTAATCGCACAAAAAAGCAATCTTTATGAGTCCTACGCGGATATTCTTCGCAATGAGTACGGTTATTCGGCATATCGGGAAAATGTCTCAGGCCTGTCGCTTACCGACGCGATGTTCAATATGATCGATCTGCTTAAGGTAGAGCCGCAAGGGGACGACTCTGTTCAGTTTGTCCCGTCACCCAGCGGGTGGTGGAGCCGTGCCAAGGGCTTTATTGATATCGAAAACGAGGATAGCGTTCGAACAAGCTCGAATGCCGTTCTTTTGGGGGCTTATTATTTGACTGGGGATGACCAGCTTTACGATACGAGAGCATTGCCGTCCGTCCAGTATGGCGTTTCGCGAAATGGCATCGGTTGGTCGCCGACGCAGAAGAAAGTGTACGGCGTGCCTTCGTTATGGAAAATGGCCACCCTGCCGTTCGATGTTTCAAGCGTAGCCGCTGTCAATCAGATGATGGGCACTTCGGCAGGAATTGGGGCGCTGGCAAAGGAAGAATACCTCGTGCGTGATCCTGACCAAAAAGACCGGGGTCCTGTCATTCAGCCCCTGATGATGTATCGGATGACGGGAGATATGCAGTATTTACAGGCTGCCAAGGATGCAGCCGACAGCTATATCCTGCAGCATATCGATACTCCTGAATCCGTTAATGTGAGTAAAAATGAATTCATTTATTATTATAGCAAGCTGTGGATGGAGATTTTGGAGCTTTACGAGGAAACTCTGGATCCCAAATACTTGAATGCCGCTTATAAGGAAGCCAAACGGTATGCCACCATGTTCGTTGCTCGACCAGTTCCTGAAGGTACCGTTACAATTCCGCAGCCCGAGACGTATAATTACGCGGAGTCGTTCCATTGGCCGGAAAGCGGTAAATACCAATATCCTAGGAGCAAGCTCCCAGAAGATGTAGCAGGAGGCGTACAAGCGGATAGTTGGCTTGTTTCACCTAACGGATTGACGTTTGAAGCAGGAAGCACAACCGGCTATTATCGGATGAATGCTCAGGAAGCTCCATTCATGCTGCGATTGTCGCTCTATACAGGTGATAAACTGCTGCAGGATATCGCTCATAATTCGGTTATTGGTCGATATTCCAGCTATCCAGGTTATTACTATAAGGGCTTTGCCGTTAGCCAACTTGAACCGGATTTCCCTCTGGAAGGCCCAAGCGGGGCTACATCCATCTATTATCACCATATTCCGGGGCAGCTCGGGCAAACGATGGATTATTTGATCAGCGAACAATCATTAAAATCGAACGGGAGTATTACATTTCCTTCCGTATTCGAAACGAATTTTTTATGGTTCAAATATCACCTTTATGGCAATAAGCCAGGTCATTTCTACGGTAATTCCGACGTTTGGCTCTGGATGCCCAAGGGAATTATTCAGACTAACGATCCTCAATTGAACTGGATAACGGGAGAGAGCGGGGATAAATTCTATATCGGGCTAAGCAACGCATCGTCAGATGAAGTTCAGACTTCGATTGAACTGAATGCGGAAATCATTGGGTTCAACCCGTCACAAGATTATACCGTAACCATCATCCGCGATAATGGTACACCAGAACAAGCGGTTATGAGTAACGGAATCATTCAAGCTACGGTTTCAAGCAAAGGGATAACCGCTATCATTGTAGAGGGACTCCAGATTGATGTGCCGCTGCATCAGGTTAGAACTGCTGATACATCGGATGCAAGCTACTTCTTCGATACCCACAGTCCAATCGATGCGGTTAAAGGGATGCTGATCGTGAAGCCCGACGAGACGGTTTATGATGCTTATGTACAGGCAAAAACGACGAAACCAGCGAAAATCCATTATTCCTTGGATGGCGGGGCTACGTATACAACCATCCCAGATACGATCTATCCGATGGAATGGTCAATACGGGTGAACGACTTATCTCAAACCTTCACTTATTACGTGGAATCGGACGGGAAACAGACCCGCAAACGGACACTTTATCTGCCTGATAAGGTATCCGAAACTCCAGTCCAACCCGATTGGCAGGAGGGTTCATCTATTATTGTAGATAATACCGAGGCGGAGACAGAAGGGGTCTGGATAAGGGATACAACGGCTAACGACTATTACTACGATAACTATGTGTATGCCAAATCGACGACCGGCACAGCGACAAGCAAAATTATATGGCGGCCGGAGCTGCCGGATACTGTTACTTACAGTGTGTATTACAAGCTTCCGCAAATAACGGCTGCGAGTGAAAACTGGGCAACGAATGCCTCATTTACCGTTTATTATAGCGGGGGTTCCGAGACGGTTGCTGTTGATGAGACAACGGCAACTGGAACTTGGGTGCACTTAGGCGATTATCCTTTTGCAGCAGGCGATAGCGGGTACGTGGAACTAACCAATAAGGCCAATAAGTCTCGTGTAGTTGCCGATGCAATAATGTGGGTAGACCCGAACAGGATGCCGCAATTGGAGTCTGCGGTGATCCTATCCGATCGGAACGAGCTGCAAATGACTCAAACCGCACAACTGAGCGTAACCGGCTATTTGGATAACGGTTTGATCGGTGATCTTACACAGGCCAATGTGCAGTATTTCGTTGATCGTACGGATCTGGCTGAAGTGGATAGCAGCGGTAGATTGACCCTTCTAAATCTCGATGGAGACACAGATCACATTGAGGTATGGGCCACTGTAACGATTGACGGAGTGACCTTAACAACACCGCCTTTGACCATCACGATCAAGGACCTAACGGTTATCGTCGACAGTACAAATACAACGGGGTTATACACGACAGAAGGGTCTTGGAGCCAAAGCAACTTAGCCGGATACAAAATTGGGGTTAAGTCCCGTTACTCTACAGTACAAGGATCATCAGCAACGTGGAAAGGCCAGTTTCCAGAGGGGAAATATACGGTCTCCATCTACAAGATCGTCCATACGACGGCAAACGATAATTATGTCAAAGTGGAAGTGAAGCATCAGTCAGGTACCGAGGTCACATATATCGATGCAACAGTTGGCTCATCGGGCTGGGTTAATTTAGGAACGTTCGACTTTACAGGAGACGGCAGCGAGTATGTTCGTTTAACCAGGGTTACTCCTACAACGGTAGACCCGCCAACACTTCCTGCCGATATGATCTATACGAGGGTTGATGCAGTCAAATTCGAACGGCATTCCGTTAGTCCGGAGTTGATTGTGAATGAGGCGCCAGGTAAACCGACTCTTTCGAATAATAGCGGTGTTGCAACAGGCTTACATGATGGCAATTATGATGTTGCGATGAATATGTGGTGGGGAACCAATGGCTCACTGTATAAGTTGTACGAGAATGGCCAATTGATCCAAACGAAGTCATTGCCCGTTGATTCGCCAGCTGCCCAAACTTCCATTATTCCAATTCAAGGCAAGCCAAATGGAACCTATGTGTATACATGTGAGTTATCGAATTTGTATGGAACGACTTCATGTGAACCACATACCGTCACCGTTATTGATGCGAATCCTGGCAAACCTGTGTTATCCAGTGACAACTGGGATCAAGATGGGAACTATACCATTACTGCAAATATGTGGTGGGGCACGAACGCAGCACAGTATCGATTATATGAAAATGGCGAACTTATTGAAACGCAATCTTTATCTTCACACTCACCAAATGCCCAATCGGCAAATACACAAATTTCGGGAAAAGCTCCTGGCATTTATCAATATCGCGGTGAGTTTATGAATGGAATCGGAACAACGGTAAGTGATGTTATACAAATTATTGTAAAATAACCCTAAGAGCTGAGTGGATGAAAACGATCCACTCAGCTTTTTTTTCTTGAAATTTAGTTCGTCTCAAGCGCACTATCTAGGAATAGAAGTATTCAGCTTCAAAGCTTTCTCATGCAAAGCTTTATACTCCTATCCCTTTAGCGAGCCGGACGTGATGCCGTTAATGATATATTTTTGCATGAAAATGTAGAACAGAATGAGTGGTGCAACCGCCAGGAGCATCATCGGGAAGAAATTCGTCCAGTCGGTCGAGAATTGCCCAATGTTGCGGAATACTTCTAAGAGCAATACACCCTTTGAACGGGATTGCAAGAACAACAATGGCGTCATGAAATCATTCCACACAGCAAGTGTATTCAAAATAGCTACAGTGGCAATTACCGGCGTAAGC
>NZ_JBFTSN010000388.1:0-6058 GCF_056400045.1 Paenibacillus sp. 01L418 | reverse complement strand
CGCACTCACCTTGCCTTTATTCGCGGCGATTATGGCACTAGGCAACTTGATTGGCATCGGTAGCGGAGCCTTCATCTCTCGGTTGCTGGGTGAGAAAAAATATGATGATGTTAAGCATGTATCTTCATTTGCCTTTTACAGTAGTTTAGTGCTCGGTCTTATCGTGATGGCCGTTAGTCTCCCGTTGATTGATCCAATCGTTCATGGCCTGGGGGCAACGCCTGACTCCTTCGGATTTACAAAGGACTATGTCACGATAATGCTTATTGGTTCACCAATCGTCGTATTGTTCTTCACGCTGGAGAATATTGTGCGCTCGGAGGGGTCAGCTACCACGTCGATGATCGGTATGATTATCAGTGTTGTCGTAAATATTATTCTAGATGCGCTAGTCATCTTCGTTTTCCATTGGGATGTAATCGGCGTTGCGTCTGCTACAGTCATTTCTAATTTGGTTGMGAGTATATACTACGCCTTTCATATAAGATATAAAAGCCAATTTTTGACCATTTCTATAAAATGGTTTAAGGCTACCAAGGACATTCTAAGCAATGTATTCAAAATCGGAGTTCCCGTTTTTGTTATGAGTATCTTCATGGGAGCAATGTCACTCATCTTTAACCATTTTCTTGTTGAATATGGGGAGCAAGCTATAGCGGGGTTCGGAATTTCATCGCGTTTGCTGCAATTTCCAGAGTTTATTCTGATGGGATTATGTGAGGGAGTCGTGCCGATGATTGCTTTCTCTTTTACAGCGAATAAATTACGCATGAAGCATACCATTACATTCACAATTAAAGTGGTTGTTGCGTTAGCAGTCGTGTTCGGAGTTATCGTCTATCTGATTTCCGACCATTTAATTGGTTTATTTACGAATGACCCGCAATTAATTGAAATGGGCAGCTACATTCTGCATGTGACGTTCTTATCCTTGTTTATTACAGGAATGACCTCGTTGTTTACGGGAATCTTCCAAGCAACAGCGCAAGGAACCGCCGCGTTTATTATGTCAATAATTCAAGGAATTACTCTGATTCCTGTGTTATTTATAGCTAATCGCTTGAATGKCTTTCATGGGGTGGTCTGGTCGCTTGTCATAGCGGATGCCGTCGCGTTCCTTGTTGGAGCCATCATGCTGTATGTCCTACGGAACAAATTGCAGCCGGATTTGGAAAGTTTAGTGCACTAGTAACGAATAAGACGTATGAGGCAGGATAAGGGCACTCCCTGATCTTGCCTTTCTTCGGGTCAAACCGTTTTCCACCGCGAACTAGATTAGCTCCTTGTTCTTATGCTCGAATTGCTTTACTAGTTCATCTGTTGAGAATAACTGATCCAAAGACGGATAAAACTTTTTTCGGTCCAGCATAAAGTTAAAAGAACATCATCATAAAAAAGAATAAACCCAGCACTGGTACAGTACTGGGTCGCATTTCTTCATTTAAAACCGTTTTTTATAAACCCTCATCGCAAAGAAGTAGGCTACAAACAAGATCCCAACGCACCATGCAAGCGCAATCCACAGATCATTGCCTACAGGCTGGTTTGACAGCAACGCGCGAATGGCTTCAACGATTGAGGTTACCGGTTGGTTTTCGGCAAAGGCACGAACGACCGAAGGCATCGATTCGGTCGGCACAAATGCCGAGCTAATAAACGGAAGGAAGATGATCGGGTAGGAAAAAGCGCTTGCTCCATCCACCGATTTTGCCAATAATCCTGCAATGGCAGCGACCCAGGTTAATGCCAGCGTAAACAGCATGAGTATGCCAGCTACTGCAAGCCAGTCTAGTATCCCGGCCGAAGAACGAAAACCCATAATCAAAGCTACGAGAATGATAACGACAACCGAGATAGCATTGGATACTAGTGAGGTCAGCACATGCCCCCATAGTAAGGTAGAACGCGAAATTGGCATGGAATGAAACCGCTCGAAAATACCTCGCTGCACATCGGTAAACAGACGAAATGCCGTGTAGGATATCCCGCTAGCAATCGCAATGAGCAGAATTCCGGGCAATAGATAATTAACGTAGTTATCTGTACCGGTTTGAATTGCACCGCCAAACACATAGACGAACAGCAGCATCATCGCTATCGGAGTGATACAGACCGTGACGATGGTGTCCATACTACGGGAAATATGGCGCATGGAACGTCCGAGCATAACACCCAAATCGTTAAAAAAATGTTTTTTTACCGTCTCCATTTATGCTCCCTCCTTCTTGCCAATAATGGAGAGGAATATCTCTTCCAATGTCGGCTGCTTCTCAATATACTCCACTTTCGTTGATGGAAACATCTTTTTAAGCTCCAAAAGCGTGCCGCTGGCGATGATTTTACCCTTGTGCAGAATAGCTATTCGGTCAGCGAGCTGTTCCGCCTCTTCCAAATACTGCGTAGTTAGGAATACCGTAGTGCCGCTGTCTGCAAGCTCCTTCACGATCTTCCAAACCTCGATGCGTGCCTCGGGATCAAGGCCAGTGGTCGGCTCGTCGAGGAAAATAACCTGCGGTTTCCCTACAAAGCTCAATGCGATGTCGAGCCTGCGGCGCATCCCACCCGAATAAGTAGATACCCTGCGGTTGGCGGCGTCTGTCAGGCCAAAGCGTTGAAGCAAGTCGTCCGCAACTTGCCGCGGATTACTCAGGTATCGCAGTTTGGCAATCATGATTAGGTTTTCTCGTCCAGTCATTAGTTCGTCTACGGCGGCAAATTGTCCGGTTAAACTAATCGCCTGCCTCACATGATCAGGTTTGGACGCCACATCGAATCCCTCAACGACGGCGGTTCCACTGTCTTGTTTGAGCAGCGTGGTGAGGATTTTCACTACCGTCGTTTTACCTGCACCGTTTGAACCGAGCAGTGCAAAAATACTGCCCTTTTCCACCTCGAAATCTACTCCTTTAAGGACAGCAAGCTCTTTGTAAGACTTTTTCAGACCTAATACTTGAATTGATTTGTTTTTCATGTTTTTCCCCTCCTTATCGAACCGTAACTTTAGACAATTCGGCTCCCATGCCTTTAAGCGCAGCATAGGTCAGCTTATCCATGACTGCTTCGTCAAAGCAGATGGTTTTGATGGAGCGGTAATACTTATTAGTCAAGGAAAAAAATGCTTGAAAAGAAACATTCTTGAGTGTAGCACCCTTAAACGAAACTTCATTTATAGCAGACTTGTCAAACTTAACGCCGATAAAGGTTTGCCCGTCAAGACACAGCCCACTCAGGTCACAATATTTGAAGTCCACGCCGTCAAAGATACAACCTTCAAAGATTGTTTTTTTAAGGTCGATCTTGTTTAGCGTGACATCGGTCAGTTTTACGCCTGTGAATTTTGCTCCTTCCATCCCCGAAATACTGAAGTTGGTGCGTACAAGGATCGATTTATTGAAGCTCGCATTGGAAAGATCATTGACAGATAGGGTACAGTCGGTCAGATTTGCGCCGTTAAAATTGGCTTCACGAATGTCACTGCTCTTAAAGGTGCTTCCTGTCAAGTCTGCACCTGCAAAGTCAGAGCCGTGTAATGCACTCGATGTGAAATTTCCTTTATGCGCAATAACACCTGCAAAGTCACTCTTTAGCAAATTGCTCGCGCTAAAGTTTGTCAGTACTTGCCTCTCCAGCGAGCGGGAGAGATTGGCGACTTCCAGTATCGTTTCCTCGATGTCGCCGATGCTCTCAATGGTCTTATTAAACGCTGTTTCATCGTCTTTGCCCTCGGCTTTAAGTTCACGGTACCTCTCCTGTAAATCGGAGAGCAGGTCGGCTTTTAATTCGGTGACGCTTTTCACCCCATCGTATGGCGTAAAAACGTCGTTCAAATAATTCGTCAATTTCTGATTCATCACATCAAACCTCCTATAGTAAGTTTTCAAGCACGCGTTTTGCATACTCCCAGTTGCTATTGTTGCGGGCATATGTTTCCTTGCCCTTCTCGGTAATTCTAAAATATTTGCGCCGTCCGCCCTGTGATTCATCGCCCCAATACCACTCGATATCACCGTCTGTCTCAAGGCGTCTGACACTGGAATACATGGTCGCTTCTTTTAGTTCATACTCACCGCCCGAGCGCTCCGCGATCAATTTGACAATTTCGTATCCATAGCGATCATCTTCGGATAATAGTCGCAATATCATCGTATCGGTATGTCCGCGCAGCAGGTCGGATGTAATTTTGTTCTCACTCATTTAATCACCCCGCAACTGTATAATACGACATACTACTGTGACTGTCAAGGTACTATTTTAATCAAATTACTTTCTCTGTGGTTACGGAAGCCTAGCCCTATCGATTTTAGTTGTAAAATGAAAAATGAACCCAAGGTTCCCCTTGGGTTCACGCGATTAGTTACCTTGTGTGTCTTTGCTGCATGGCATGTGACATGATATCCCCCACAACTTAACTGTGAGAAAGTACCTTATTTCAATTCATTCTCATTCAAGCCGGTGGAATACTTTGAGGATTGTTGAACACATTATTTGGATCATACTTAGCTTTTACTCTACGCAGCCTAGGAAAGTTTTTACCATAATAAACAGGACCAGAACATTTGATACCTTGGTCTGGTACATTGATATAGGAACCTACGATATATGGCTGCAGCTTATGCCTTGTGTTCCGTGCTAAGGCAATATTTTTAGCGGCATGAGATGGCTTAACCCATGAGCTGTTCCATTCGACATAAAATTTGGCTTTACGCCAGTAGAATGCTGTGGCTTTAGGTGCGATACGGCTTATGGCACCACCCCAGTTAAGGAAGAAGAAGCCGGCCGGAGTCCCTCCCTCAGCGTTTTCTAGAAACTCGCGCATAACTTTATAGGCTTTATCTGGAAAAGGACGTCTGCCGAAGCCGCTGGAAAACTGGTTGCTGAACTTTTGTGTCAGCACTGGATCAGGAGCTAACAAAAACTTTGTAGCTTCAAGATATGGTAACAATCGGATGGTTTTTTTTGTAGGCGTCCCCACGCTTAAAATAGGCTCTAATTGACGCAGGGCTTCCGTTTTAGATCCAAGAAACAGACCGATCATGCTAACATTTCCACCCTTTTTGGGTCCAACATTTAATTCGCTGCCCAATCTGGTGCTGGCATTAGGAGCCCAGACTTGCCATTTCTTTACGACTTTTTCGAACTGCTCCCATGGCCACGTTACGCTGAAGACGGTAGCTTTGGCTGGAGCACGCAGTACTTTGAATTTGTATTTTGTGTATACGCCAAAGTTACCGCCTCCTCCACCGCGGGAAGCCCATAGGAGATCGGAATTGCGTTTTTTATTTGCCCGGATTACTCTTCCCTTAGCGTCAACCATTTCTAGTCCGATGAGATTGTCGCTAATGAGGCCAGTCGTTCTTTGGAGCGGACCAATCCCTCCGCCAAGTGTAATTCCACCGATTCCAACCGAAGGACTATCACCAAACGGTGCGATAAAACCTTGTCTTGCCAATTTGTCTACGACTCTTCCTACCCGATTGCCTGACTCAACCACAACAGTTCTGCACTTTTTATTCAACTTGATTTTCTTCATCTCGCTAACATCGATGACAATGCCTCCGTTAACTTGAGAAAGGTTGGTCTCCAAGGCGTGCCGTCCACTTCTCGGGCGAATAGGAACATTATTTTTGCGAGCCCATCTTATAGCGTTTGCAACATCCTGTGTTCTTTGGGCAAAAACAAAAACTTTTGGAAATCTGTCGGTATGAGGATCCCAATTCTTACGAGCCGCTTCATAACCAGGGTTTCCCTTGAAAATCACTCGCCCCGTAAGTTTTGTTATTGATTTCATGTATCCAACTCCTTTATCCATTTCTCCCGCAATTTAGACAGTTGCCATGTATCGTATGAAGGGTTTAACCAGTTGGTATGGACTACTGCTGATAAAGTATATATAAAGAAGATCTCGAATGATCATGGTTTTCATTATTTGTCTTTACAAGTGCATGAATGTTGAACTGATATTTGTATTCCAAACTAAAAAAAGTGACAGTCATGGACCATTAAATAATGTCCTAGACTGTCACTTTTTGATTGAACTAATGACTACTTTTTCGTAATC
>NZ_JBFTSN010000387.1:0-6085 GCF_056400045.1 Paenibacillus sp. 01L418 | reverse complement strand
GCTCCTTAGAGTTGTTTCCTCCATGAAATGTCCGCCCTTCGTAAGCTGTTACGACTTTGATGGATCAGGAACACAATAACCATCCGTACATGTAACATCAGCGTCCCCTTCATTCACTTGAATAAAGGTTGGATGTTTTTCTTCCCACGCTTTATTTAATGTGTCCAAAAACACTTCAGGCGATTGTGCGCCGGAAACAGCATATTTACGATCAACTACATAAAAAGGAACACCTCGAATGCCGAGCTTGCTGCCTTCCTCTTCTTCTCCACGGACATTGTCAGCGAATTGGTTAGACTCAAGCATTGCAGCTGCTGCGGCAGTGTCAAGCCCAACTTCAGCAGCGATTTCAACAAGGCGCTCGCGATTGCCGATATTTACGCCATCTGTGAAGTAAGCTTTAAACAATCTCTCGGAAAGTTCCTTTTCCTTGCCCTGCTCAGCAGCAAAGTGAACGAGACGATGTGAGTCAAACGTATTTGTAGAAACTGTTCCTTCAAAATGAAAAGTGATTCCTACAGCTGCAGCTTGTTCTGCTACGTTAGCCGTTGTTTCCTTTGCTTTCTCCACGCTCATTCCATACTTCGTTGCAAGCATGCTGTATGTGCTTATATTTGAATTAGGATCAGCACTTGGATCTAGCTCAAAACTGCGGAATACGATTTCGATCTTGTCTTTATGCGCAAATTTTGCAAGCGCGAGTTCGAACTTCCTTTTTCCTATATAACAAAACGGACATACATAATCCGACCAAATTTCAACTTTCAATGTTGGCACCTCCAGAATGTTTAAAAAAAGTATGATACTATCTTTCTTATTGTAACATGATTGCATAACTTTTTGAAAACATCTCGCTGGCAAATATGATAGATACAAAAAGATTCTTATCGCAAGTTACCTTGTCGATAAGAATCTTTTGTTTATACTGCAAATATATGACGTCCAATTTTTCCGGTTTGCTTGCGTGACCAAATCCATTCAGAGGTAGCTGTTTCTGGATTAAAATAATAAAGAGCTCCACCTGTTGGATCATAACCTTTGACAGCTTCCTGTGCTGCTTGATAGGCAAGTTTGTTTGGAGTAAGATTATATTGTCCATCATCAACGGCCGTAAATGCTCGCGGCTGTTCAATAACGCCTCTTACTGTATCTGGAAAACTAGACGATGCCAATCGATTCATAACGACAGCTCCAACTGCAACCTGTCCTTTATAGGATTCGCCACGTGCTTCTGCATAAATAATTCTTGCCAGCAAATCAAGCTCTCCTTGATTCACGGATACACTCTTAAGTGTTTTCCAGGTCTGTGCGCCTGCTACACCGTCGGAAGCCACACCATAATCCTTCTGAAAACGTTTGAGTGACTCTAACGTCGTTGTGCCAAAATAAGCCGTTACGTCTTTATTAAAATAACCTAGCGTTTTTAACCGATATTGCAAATCCGGAACATCGGGTCCTGAGCTTCCTACCTTTAATGTAGCAGGCGGAGCGGCATGAGCAGCTTCGAGCGGAACCGAAAATGCCAGCATAAATATAATAATAAGCGCCATACTATGTTGTATGAATTTAGTGTTCATCATTTAAGAATGAACCTCCTTTTTCTATAGCGTACATACAAATTGTCCGCAATTTGGAAGAAGATTGGCAACTCTTCTACAGACTCGTTTGAGTTTAGCACAGTTAAAATGGAATTGTAACCGAATTTGCAGAATTGCATATATTTACTAATTTACAACATCGCAAAAATCTGAATCATATAATGAAACAATCTTAACGGTTTAATGTGACGTGATATAGAGGAGTTCGGAACATTTATAAGCTAATAAAAAGAAAAAAACTGTTGAGGAAACTCAACAGTTTTTTTCTGATTTATATTGAAAATAGATTAGTTGTTATTTGTAGCTACCTTACCGTCATTGGATTCCTCTTTGTCGCTCGATAGGAACCAACCTATAACCGCGATCAAGACAAGGACTACATAGAAGGTAATTTTCCAAGCTGCTGAATGGGAGAATGATTCTGGAATGATCCCCAGTTTAGGGTGAGACAATGTGACAACAGCCAGCTTGACGCCTACCCAACCTACGATAACGAATGCAGCAACTTCAAGTCCAGGCTTGCGCTCTAGCAGCTTCACGAAAGCTGAAGCAGCGAAACGCATAATGATTAGACCGATGAAACCACCGATAAAGATGACTGCAAAGTGACCGCCATCCATTCCGCCTATTTTCGGCAAATTGGTCGTTGGCAGCGCCATTGCAAGCGCAACAGCTGCCAGGATGGAATCTACTGCAAATGCGATATCCGCAACTTCTACCTTTAATACGGTAAACCAGAAACCACTCGCTTTTTTGGTTTCTTTTTTGTCTTCTGTTGCATTATCGACATGCTTCTTGAAAATGACTTTTCGGAAAATATGGTTTAGCGCAATGAACAATAGGTACAACGCGCCAATTGCCTGGACTTGCCATACTCCAACCAGAAAGGAAATAGCGAATAACGAGGCAAATCTGAAAACAAATGCCCCTGCTAAGCCGTAAAACAATGCTTTCTTCCGTTCTTTCTCCGGCAGATGTTTGACCATGATAGCCAGCACAAGTGCATTGTCTGCTGCGAGCAAACCTTCAATTGCAATGAGGATGAGCAGAACCCATCCATATTCCATTAACAAACCAAAATCCATACAAGATTCCTCCCTTTCGACTCTGCTTAAGTAAATTTAACTTGTGCTTACACCCAAAAAATAGACCTTTGCCGACTAGTGGCAAAGGTCTCGCTAACAACGTTAAGTTGCCAATAAAGCCGGAGATCGTTAGATTCTCGTAATGACGACTTTACTGTAGCAGCTACTCCCCTTTGGAATGAAGCACGATGAAGTTATAAAAAGGTATACGGGCTGTTTATTAATGGGTTTCAAAAATAAAAAATAAAATAATTGAGAAATTATTTTGTTTTTTTAGAGTGACCATTATATAAATTCTTATACATCCAAACACCATAATCTACGTATGAGGGTCATAATGAGAAGAAGTCTCTGAGTAGAGAATTCTTTTTTTGCCTATTACCCTTTTATGACGTTGTACCCCCTTACTCTAATTGTTACAATATAACTATTCATCTGGTTATTATTATAATTTGTTAACATAATTATTATTATGTTTATTAAACGCCATTAATTATTCGCACCATTAATTTTAGGAGTGACTCGCCATCAATATTATTAAACAAAAAGATCGTGAAGAGCTCGACAAGAAACTTCCTACGATGCCTTGGTATATTGAAAAATTTATTAATTACAAACTTCCAGATTTATCTCCTTCATCGCTTGTCGAATATATGAGAGACTATGAAACCTTTCTTAACTGGTTAATGGCAGAAGGTCTTTCTGAAGCAGCAAATATTAGAGATGTAGCTTTGCTTGAACTGGAAAAKCTGCATATGGACAGTATAGATGGCTTCCGTATGTATTTATCGACTCATAAAGTGGAGCGAAACAGTAAAACGACGATCTCACGCAAGCTTTCCTCCCTCCGCTCGTTATTTCATTATTTAAGTCAAATTGCAGAGGATGAGGAATTTTATCCTCTACTCAAACGGAATGTTATGGCAAAGGTTACGATTAAACGTACGCATAAGCCGAAGGATACAGCCGCAAAGCTTGAGGGCAARCTGCTTCAAGAAGAGGAAATTTCCGAATTTATGGCTTATATTAAACAGCATTATGGGACGGATGTTGCCAAAAACAAGCAGGCACTTTACGCATACGAGCTTAATATGATAAGAGATGCATGTATCATTAGCTTTATTCTACATTCAGGCTTGCGTGTATCTGAACTCGTCAATTTAAACGTCGATGATATCGATCTCAAGAAGAAGCTTTCCTATGTGTATCGCAAAGGTAAAAATGACGATACGTTTAAAACCCCTGTATATTTTCGCCAAGAGGCGGTTGAGGATCTGCAAGCTTATTTGACTCTAAGGGAACTCCGTTACAAGGCGCCAAAAAGAGAGAAGGCTTTGTTTCTGGCTGTTGCTAATGGAAAAAACGAGGGTTCGCGCATGACGAAGCGAGCAATTCAAGAAATGGTACTGAAATATGCCAAACGCTTTGGAAAACCTTACTTATCCGTACATAAGCTCAGACATAGCTTCGCCACGGACTACTATCTGCGAAACGACATCTACAAAACCCAAGAGCAGCTTGGGCATGCTTCGCCGGAAACGACGCAAATTTATGCGCATTTAACGGATAAAACGATGGCACAAGCAATCGATCGTACAAAAAAAGAGGACGAGTCAAGCTAGCGCATCTTTTGCGTAAGCCTGACTTGCCCTCTTCTTTTATTCATGCCATTAAGAACTAGTTTGCAAAATAACAGATTCCTGCATAGACAGCTGTGTTAGAACAAGATTGGAGTAGATGCCGCCTTTCTTCATCAGCTCCGAATGCGACCCCTGCTCGGCTACTCTTCCGTTCTCAATGACGAGAATAAGATCAGCATCCTTAATGGTGGATAGTCTGTGCGCGATAATAAACGCCGTTCTTCCTGCTAGCAGCGTGTGCAAAGCCTCTTGAATATGCTGCTCTGTTTCCATGTCAACGCTGGATGTAGCCTCGTCTAATATGAGTATGCCGGGATCTGATAGCAACACACGGCCGAAAGCGAGCAATTGCCTTTGGCCTACCGAGAGTTTTGAGCCTCGCTCCTCCAGCTGCGTTTGATACCCATCTGACAATTTGCTTACAACGCGGTCTAGCCTTACGCTCTCGGCTGCTCTAAGCAGCTCTTCCTCTGTTGCATGGTCGTTGCCATAACGCAAGTTCTCTTCTACCGTACCCGCAAAAATAAATGAATCCTGAAGCACGATTCCCATTTGCTTGCGTAGAGATTCGAGCGTTGCCTGCTTAACGTCCATCCCGTCAATTCGCACGGTACCGTCAGTAGCATCGTAGAAGCGCATCAAGAGATTAACGATCGTGCTTTTTCCAGCGCCGGTTGGCCCGACTAAAGCTACTCTTTGCCCGGGCTTAACGAGAAATGAAACGTTATGAAGCACATCAGGTTTATTTTCCTCATAACGAAACGAAACATTATCAAACTCAACCTCGCCGCGAACCTGCGGCAGTTCTAAAGCATGCTTGCTATTTTTCACCTCTGGATCGGTATCCAGCACTTCAAATATACGCTCGGCAGAAGCCATAGCTGACAACAGCTGGCTATACACCTTGGATAAGGCGCTCAGCGGCCCCCAGAAGCGCCATAAATAATTAATGAACGCCATAATGAAGCCAAGCGTAAGCGCGCCTTCAATGACCTTCATGGCTCCGAACCAAACTACGATACAGGTGCCCAGCATTCCGATCATTTCAACCAGTGGATATACAGTCGATTCCAACGTAATTGCTCGCATAAATGCGCCTTTGTTGCGGGTATTTATACCTTCAAATCGCTCATTGTTAGTCCGCTGGCGTGAGAAGGCTTGAATGACACGAATGCCTTGTATCGTTTCGTTCACATTACCGTTAATCGATGACATCGTTGAGCGTGAACGCGACCATGAGCCTTCAATTTTTGGACGTAGCTTTGCAACGATGAAATAGAGCAGCGGCATCATAATAAATGAGAGCAAAGCAAGCTGCCAATCCATCCAGATCAAAATGATGACGATGCCAAGTAAATGCGTAACCTCCATCACCATCGTTATCAAACCGCCGTTGATTAGCTCACCAATAGCATTTGTATCATTCGTTATTCTGGACATAATTTTACCAGCGGGACGCCCATCAAAAAAACGAAAGGACAAGGTTTGCAAATGATTAAATAATTGCTGACGAAGATCAAACAAAATACGTTGTCCTGTAAAATTGATCCATCTGGTATGCATATAGCTAAACAACCAGCCTATTAGCTTAACGCCCAGCAGAATAGCACCCAATACATGGATAACCGAATAATCTTTTTGGTTTATCCCTTTATCGATGATGTACGCAAGAATAATTGGCTCGGATAAGCTTAATAACATATTAATAAGCACTATAATAATGACCCACGTCATTAATTTGCGATAAGGGATAAGATATTGA
>NZ_JBFTSN010000386.1:0-6090 GCF_056400045.1 Paenibacillus sp. 01L418 | reverse complement strand
GTATCCCACCAAGAATGGGTCGTTACCCACCGCTCCAGCCTGTCGATATGTGAAGGCTCGGCCTCTTTGCTGTATCTTTCCATCAAACCCATCGCCACATAATGGAACTCTCGCTCGTTCAGCTGCCATAGCTGCTCTGCAGTTTGCAGCAGCTCCTCGCCCTTTGGCTTTTCATTTTGCTTCCAAAACTCGCGCAGCAGCTGCGTTCGCTCTGGAGTCTTTAGGCCAAGAAAAATAAATTGGTCGCGCATGTAAGCCTCCATAGGCTGAGCCGTCTCCGGATTGGCGTGCTCCCTGAACTTTGCTTCCAAAGCATGCGCAATTGCAGTCATCAAATACCAGCTCCTTTTCTTGAACGATAACACAAAGCAGCCCTAACCATCAATGATGGTCAGGGCTGCTTCATCGTAACTATTTTGCCAAATAATCTTATTAAGCCGCTTCGTTATGCAAATATCTAAAGAATGGCTTATCTACCCAAAATTGAGTAGGCATAATGTTGACATTAGGATCAATGGCTTTAAATCCTGCAACGACCTTCGCAGAATCCTCATTAAGCGAGAACGGGTTAACTGTATAAGGGCTGTCTGGATCTGTAATAAAGTTGTTCGTAATAATTTCATAATCCTTCAGTGCAGTTTGTGAGTAGTAAAGCGGCTGCCACCATGATGCAACGATAAGTCCCGCTTGATCCTCTTCATCTTTCTTCGCATAAGCTAGAACAACATCTTGGAAAGCTGCTTTATCTGCCGCAGTTGCAAATTCAAATTCAAGGTCATACTCTTTGGAATACGAAATATAGTTGCCATTTGCAATTTTAACTACGTTTGGACCAGGGTTGCCCCATTCTGCTAGAAAAATAAATGCGGATGTTTTTGGCTCAAATTGCACTTTCGCATTTAAGCCTTCACTGCGAAGCAAGCCAATAAGCTGAATCGCATGATTAAAATCGGAATGACCGTAAATTAGAGACAAAGAATCGATGAAGTTAGCATTGAAACGGGAGTCCTTGATGTTGTAGCCTGTGATCAAGCTTTGCTCCAAAGCAGTATTTACCAGCTTTTGCAGCTTTGGCGCATCGATAATATCAGAAGTTTCGTAAGCGCTGCTTAGCTTTTGGAAAATATCGTTGTCGTTAACATAACCGATATACTTTTTGTAAAGACCTTTTGTAATAAGCACTTTACCAAGCAATGTGTGGATCAATTGATCGCTTGCTGCATTTTTTGGTTTGAAGCCTGTGTAAAATTCAGCTGGCAGCAAGCCAGTATCTACTGCTGCTGCAACTTCTTGCGCACCTTTTGTGCCAAGCGCGCTGCTTTTAACGTTCAGCTTCGTTAGTACTTTGTTTACTTTAACAGCCGGGTATGTATAAGCAAGCTCCTTCAAATCTGCTGCTCTTACCGCAATGGAAATCGCTACAGCGCTTGTAAGTACTTGATCGCCTTGAATGGCCGGGCCAGACAAAATGCCTTTCTCATACAAAGCCGCCGCTGCAGGATAAAGCTTGTTATCTGACTTTACATCGGAGAAAGTGACCTCTTTGCCTGATGGCTCGTAACCAAGAATATCAGCTACTGCTTCAATGAATTCACCCTTCGTCACTTTGCTGGAGAGGCTGACATTAAATTTTTCTTTCAAAAACTGCTTATACTGTGCTGCGCCATCTTCCTTTAGTGCCGCTGCTTCAGACGGAGCCGCAAAKGCTGCTGATTGTGTAAAGATAACAGAGAAAGATAAGAGGAGTGCTACTAGCAGTTTTGTGTATGATGCTTTTGTGTTTTTCATGAACATTGCCTCCATGTTTCTAATTCCGATGTTTTTAATCGGGTATGAGTAATGTTCCATAGTATACCAGCTAAAAAATGAAAGTGTCAATAAATATATTTTATTTATTAAGTTTTTCTTTGCTCGGTTGTCATCGTTATTTTGTCATACATTATTTCATTCGTTTTTACCTTTAGCAGAGATAACCTTGCACCACTCAAGAACTGCTTTGTCGACTTCGTCCATATGACCAATTTCTTCAATTAAATCCCAAAGTACGATCTGCTCAGTTTCTTCATTTGCTTGGAATGGGACGAGCTTATCTACACTAGCATAATAAATGGGATTATATTTGATATCTCCATTAGGCTTCTTCACTTTTATCAACCCGATGAACTCGAAGTCATTAACGATTTGCGATGTTTCTTCGAATAACTCCCTGCTTGCACATTCCCTCGGTGTTTCCCCTTCCTCTCTTCCCCCTGCGGGTACTTCCCATTGTTGTCTCCACTTGTTAAAACAAATAAGAAATCGCTCGCCACAGTTGATTACCGCGTATGATCCCGCCAAAGGTACATCCTCACTAAGCTCATCCTCTTTCATAGGCAGGCATGCCAATAGCTCAAAACCATCTTTATTGGACGTTATACTCAACGTTATCTCTCCTTCCATCATTAACTTACCTTCGATTACTCCACTTTATAAGAGATTTATGGATTCGTGTAGCCCTACATTTACGTAGTACTCGCAATAACGGCTTTATTTAGTCATCATTTTCTGCTCAATCAGGCCGACCTAACAATACAAAAAGACTGCCCTTCGGCAGCCTTCATATAAAAATACATTTAATTCGCAGCATCCATTTGCTTATTTATGATAAAAATTTACTATAAATCTTCAAAGCCGACCGCTATAAAAATACCCGCACTAACGACTGCAATATGAACAATAGAAAATAAAACATGTACAGAAACTACATTCAAATCTTTTCTTGTCAGCTGGGGACTCGTTCTTAACTTATATATGGAAAAGCCAATTAGGCCCGTTATGAATAATGATTGAGCCAACCATCTTGAAACAGTTAAAAATGCTGGAGTGTTATTAACGATGGGGTTTAAAAACCAACGAAATGGATCAAATAACATTGCCGAAAGAATCATTGCCCATGCCAACAAATGAATCGGCAAAGCAGTTAAAATATGGTTTCGAATAGCTGCTCTCCTCCTATTTTTCGATCAGATATTATAGAGACGTGACAATTTAGATCAATGTTGCTTTGCTAACGGACATCAGGTACTCTATTTGCTGCATTTTCACCCTTTTTTGCAAACTAACGGACATAGAGGACCTTATTCAGCTTCAAAAGTTATATTTATCCTCCTTTTCACAGCCATAACGTATCCTATGTCCGTTAGCAAACCGATTGTACGTTAACCGCATAAATAGCGTCCTCCATGTCCGTTACTGACACTTCTAAATCGTGAACAACTCCTACTAGCAAAACTCATACCATTGATTCTAAAAAAAACCGCAAAAGGCTGCCTTGTTGGCGAACTTTTTACGGCTTTAAGTGATTGTGCCTCGCTGGATAAAGTTGCTTTATTCCTATTTTTTCTCCATAGCTTCAAACTGTTTAATTAAACCTTCGATATCAATTCCGTTTATAGTTAAACCAGAAATATCGCAGTTGTCCAATTTAGCGTTTTTTAAATTGCAATCCGTAAATACGCTTTGATGTAAATTACAATTGGTTAATTGCACAGGTGTTCTGTTGAATTCAACATCAGGCTGATTTGGATTGCCGAATCCAATGTTGCGAAAATGGGCTCCGCCCCACTGTGCACCGTCAATGACAAACTCACTCAAATTAGCATCGGAGATATGTAATCCCGTTAAATTCACATCATTCATATTCATACCGCTAAGATTACAACAGTTAAGCGTGACCTGCTCTGCCCGTACATTTTTGAAGCTGGAAGCTGTAACATCTGAATTAACGATTGTCAGGATCTCTTTTTCATTTTCTAATTTCATATTTTACCCTCCAAATTATCGTTTGAATTCTATTCTAGTTTAAAACAGCAGCTGATTTCTGTCCAAAATAATATTCACAATATTATGTACTGAAATAAATGACATATAGTAGATTTTATTATTGCACGGCGGATTCTTCAATCGAAAAAAGTACCCCTCGTTCCTCAGTGGCTTGCAAACTTGCCATAACACCATTCGGAAGTACAATCATAGGGTCCGTGTGGCCAAAATCCGCATCATATATAACCGGAAAATCGTATCCTCTCGTTGCATTTTGCAGCAGCTCTTGCAATGAATCTTCTTCATTAAATCCTACATTTGAATGGAATCTTCCAATAATCAGACCGGAAATTTGATCATAAATACCCATCTGGCGAAATTGTGTAACATATCTATCAATTGTACTTGGGTGCTCACTCTCGTCGTCTTCAAGACACAAAATTTTGCCCTCGAAGCTTGGTAAATAAGGTGTACCTGCCAGCAGGAGAAGTGTACCCATATTCGCAGCTAGTATAGGCCCTCTCGCTTGCCCTGGCTTTAAAATCTTCATGCCTGTATTAGGGACGGTCGCTCTTGGGCGTGAATCGTCAATGTCCCAGCTTAAATGTTCCTCTGTCCAATGATCGCTGGAGTCAATCATTCCTATTGGTGTATCTTTCATTAAGGTTCTTACAAAGGAATGGTATGTAAAATCAATGAGTCCGCCAAATTCTCCGAATTGCGGCATAATAGCGGGTCCCATAAATGTAATAAGATTTGTTTTCGCATGTATGCCTGCTAAAAGTGCAGTGATATCACTATACCCCATTATAATTTTTGGATGGCTGCTAATGAGCGAATAATCTAATTCTTCAAGAAGCTGATGTGAATTGTATCCCCCTATTGTAGCGATAATAGCTTTTACATCAGGGTCTCGAATCATATGATGAAAATCATCCAAACGATTATTTAGGCTGCCAGCCGTGTGACCTGTTCTCTTCCTGCTATGCTGTCCTGTAATTACTTTAAATCCCATATTTTCTAAAGCATTTATTCCACGATTCAATCTGTTAGGGCAATAAAAAGCAACCGGCGAGGATGGTGAAACAATTCCAATGGTATCTCCGGGTTTTAGTTTATCGGGTTTCAAATGTGAGGATGTCAAGGAATAACCCTCCTAATCATTCTTTTTAAATAAATATATACAAATATTTGTAAGTTCTCAATCACTCTTACAATAAAAAAAAGCTGCCATTGCGGCAGCCAATCATTCAAACTCAATAGTCATTCACACTAGGATTGTATGGTTCTCGTCCCATTTCAAGTTTTCACACCACTGCGATTAAATGGACTTCATCCGATTATTCCTTGGATTATGCTCTACTTCTGCAAGTCCCAGCTTCTCCATTAACGGTGGAAGATACATTCCGAATCTGCCGCGCAACCCTTTTTTCAATCCATACCACCCGCCAATTGGGTTTTCAGACGAGCGTCCCCATGCTTCAACAGTACCCTCTTTAGCAGGCTTCTGCTCATCGGCGCTGCCAAGCTCAATCCAGTCACCATGTTGTTTGAGCATCGCGCTTAAGTCATCAATGCAGCGGAAATCATAATGCAAGACCGTCTTCCCAACTGTGCATACTAAAATTTCTATACCGTCCTTTTCATCCTTATACATTTCATATTCAGATGTCTGAGGGGGTGTTTTTAATTTCCATGGGTTTTCTTTTGTACCTTCTGCCAACGTCATATGTATTCGCTCCTTTTGTAATCCACTCTTATTATGTACTTTATCTTTCAGATATCCTTCAGATGTTACTACATGTTTACTCTGGAAGCTTGTTGATGACGCCATCCAAGGGAAATACCATTTGAACAAACTCCCCCGAATGAGCATCTACATTTACAACGACACCATTAATCATAGAAGACCATTGTTGATTGCCCAACAATTTGTTCCAAATCGTATTCTTCTCTAGGACAACATACTTTGCATTAATCTCAGTGTCAAATTTAGAATTCAATTTTTCATTTACGATGTCCACATATTCTTTTGCTTTGATCATAGCATTGTATTCGCTTAGGATGGGCTTTTGAATTTGAAAAATTACAACTATTCCTATTGCTGCAAGCAATAACAACAAAGTAACCTTCTTCACATTACGACTCCCTAATGTTCCCATTTAAATCGCAATCTCCATCTTAACAGATGGATGGTATATGTAATTTTTTAATTCAAAATCATGAATTGTAAAATCATCAAATCTTTTGATTTCTGGATTTATCCAGAGCTCAGGAGCAGGATATGGC
>NZ_JBFTSN010000385.1:0-6093 GCF_056400045.1 Paenibacillus sp. 01L418 | reverse complement strand
GGTTTTGAATCGTGCCTGCTTCGGCAAACTTGTAAAACTGCGGGCCCGATACATAGAATACGTCCGGTGTTTTGCCCGATGCAACCAGCGTAGACAGCTTCTGATTGTATTCAGCAGGCGGCACGCTTGTGTACTCTACCTTTACGTTCGGATATTTCGTTTCGTATGATTTGATCAGCTTGGCGAATATATCTTTCTCCTGCGGACTGCCATGACCCATAAACGAAATCTTTACTTTTTCTTGCGGTGCGTTTGTTGCTGCATCGCCTTTATTCCCCGTATTTCCATTTGCAGCAGAGCTGTTGCCATTTCCACCTGATGAACAAGCCGATAGCAGCATTCCAAAGCATAATAGCATTACAAGTCCAAGCTTCGTGGATAATTTGCTCTTCATTGCGGTTGTCGCCCCCTATGTTGTGTGAATACTTATTGCGCTCTGTAAGCGCTTAATCCAATGAATTCATTATAAATTATATTGTTATATGTTTATATACTGAATATAATATAAAAAATACCATGCGCTAAAAATCAGCACACGGTATTTTTATGTTCTATTAATTACATTTTGCAAAATTTTACAGGTACAACAATACGCTGCGGCTCGTACTCCCCTTGTAGCTGCGCATGAAGCAATTCAACGGTAACCTTGCAAATCTCGTCTTCATTTTGCTGCAAATACGATACATCCTGAAAATCAGGCCGGTCAAAACAAACGAGCTCGAGATCGTCAGGCACTAACTTCTTCAGCCTCTTCGCTGCGTAATAAGTATAGTTGGTCAACTCTACATTGACAACGAATGCTGCTGAAACCTCAGGGCGCTCACTCATAAAGGATTCAATAATGTGCTGCGCATTGCCGCTCGATATATCCTCAATTTTGAGAATACACCACAAATCCTTGTTAATCGGAAGTTTTTTGGCTAAATACGCTTTTTCGAATCCGATCACTCTTTCTTCGGTCGCTGTATTCGTAATTTCAGGCGTGATAAGGGCAATATGCTCATGCCCGCTGTCGAGCAAATGAGTGATAGCCTGTTCCGTCCCATTCACATTATCCGAGCTGACGCTGTACGTGCGAATCTCTTTCAAAAAACGATCAATTAGCACATGCGGAAATTTATCGAGCGACAAGCGTAAAATGCTATCGTTGTATCGCTCCTCCTCCGTCGGAAATACAATTAATCCGCGTACACTTGCAGCGACCATCGATTCAATAGCTGCGCTTTCTTCAAGCTGCGACTCTCTCGTAATCCGTACCTGTAGGTTGTAGCCGCTGGCTGTTACGTACTTTTCGATTGAGTCCAGTATTTTCTGATCCACCTTCGTCTTCATGCACGGTAAAATAAGTCCGATAACGTCCCGCACATGGCTTGAAACATCTAAATCCTCAGCCGTCTCGCCATCCTGTCTTACGAACGTTCCCTTTCCTTGTACTCGAACGAGTACGCCTTCATCCGCTAAACCAATCAACGCGTTTTTACTCGTGATTTGGCTTACTCTATACTTGTCCGCAAGCTCCTTCTCGGATGGGACACGATCTCCAGGACGCAATTTCCCAGCTTTGATTTGCCCTAAAATATCGACTTGAATTTGCTTATATAAAGGGAAATTTTTCATAACGACGTCCTCTCATTATATTAATATATTAATTATACTAAATTAATTTTATTTTGTCTGCAACGGAATAATTGGTGATCTTTTATAATGATGAGCGAGATCTCTTAGAGAATACAAGAAGGCATAAACTTAAACCCCCGATCATCTCAGTGAAAATTGATCTACGTTATCTAAAAGGACTGTTCCTCTCAGATTCAATTATTGGTCTCGTCGGCTATGCACAATATCCACGAGTCATTTCTCTAACGAACTCTATTACGCTTATTATGTTGAAAACTACTTTTATTTCATTTTAACGAACCTGATTAACGTTATATCACGTTTTGTAAGGTGTCATGAGCTGCTTTTCTCGAAATAACGATTATGGAGTTCGTTACATTTTTAATCCATAATAAATGATTTAAATAAGACCTACTGGGTTCGTAAGCTATAGGTATGATACATGGAAGGACATCGTCCTCCCTAAGATTCATCAAAAAAAACAGGGCTGTTCCAAAAGTAGAATGATCTACTTTAGAAACAACCCTTTAACCTCACTATTGCATAATTCTATTATTTATTGCCCTTATCATACAGCTCTTGAAGCTTCGGCTGCAATTCCTTCGCCCAGTCCGCAGCTGTCATCTTGCCGTCCCACACTTTGCCTGCCTCTTGCCACATCGTATCGATCCACTTCGTATCCTTCGAACCGAAATCAATTGGCGGATGACCATAATCTTCAATAATATCAAGGAAAACTTGACGATTTGCTGGTGCTTTGTCATACGCTACAAACTCGCCTTTTGCCATATCAATCAAGTTTGGCACCGCTTGCCCAAGCTCGTAGTTTTGCTTTTGTCCTTCTTTATCCAGTGCAAGGAATGCTGCTAAGTTAAAYGCTTCTTGTGCATGCTTCGATTTGCTGGATACYGAGTAACCCATTGAGCCAACCCACGTCCCTGCTTTGCCTGTCTCCGGATTCACCGGCCATGCCGCRATATCCCATTCAAACGGCAAATCCCAAAATCCCGGTTGATCCCATGGTCCCATTGGGAACATGCCTACTTTGCCGGCTACAAATCGCGAGTAMGAATTCATCGCTTTCTCATCCTCCGGCGACGGCGATACATTGTGCTTGAYGCGCAGATCTGCTACCCATTGCATTGCTTTTGCRAATTCCGGTGTATCAATCGTTACTTTGCCTGTTGTATAGTCGATGAAGTCGCCTCCGCTTGCCCATACCGCGCCTTCSAGYGTAAAGTTGGCTCCGCCATAAATRTCGACTTTGCCATCGCCATTCTCATCCTTCGTCAGCTTCTTCGCTGCATCWARCCAGTTGTCCCATGTCCATTTGCCAACCTCTGCCGGCGGCAATTCRAGCCCAGCTTCRGTAAACATCGTTTTGTTGTAKGCCATTGCCCATGGACCTACGTCCTTCGGCAATCCGTACAAATCCCCTTGYCCSAGCTGCTTGCCRTCAAAACGGTAWCGATCWAGCGCTTGYTTCCATACGTTATCSGCTTGGAACAGCTCKGTCGWTTCTAGAAACGGCTGCAGGTTTTGAATCGTGCCTGCTTCGGCAAACTTGTAAAACTGCGGGCCCGATACATARAATACGTCCGGTGTTTTRCCCGATGCAACCAGCGTAGACAGCTTCTGATTGTATTCAGCAGGCGGCACGCTTGTGTACTCTACCTTTACGTTCGGATATTTCGTTTCGTACGATTTGATCAGCTTCGTAAATATATCTTTCTCCTGCGGACTGCCATGACCCATAAACGAAATCTTTACTTTTTCTTGCGGTGCGTTTGTTGCTGCATCACCTTTATTCCCCGTGTTTCCATTTGTAGCAGAGCTGTTGCCATTTCCACCTGATGAACAAGCCGATAGCAGCATTCCAAAGCATAATAGCATTACAAGTCCAAGCTTCGCGGATAATTTTCTATTCATTTCGTTTGACGCCTCCMTTTTTTTGCAAGCGCTTCCTTGATGAACTCATTCTAGATTATATTGTTATACTTTTAAATACTCTATTTAGTATAAAAAATAAGAAATTATGTTCTTTCAACTAATGCTTCACCTTAAAAATCAGTCTATAACCCCATTTTCAAACGAAAACTTCTGCATTTTCATTCAACTTCTATCATTCCAGCGTTTTTAAAGCACAGGATATACTAACTTTAGTATATATTTAAATACTAATATATTCTATAATCCGTTTTGAAGCGCTTACAAAACAATAAGAGGAGATGGTTTCACATGTTTGTCCAAAGCAAGGTTAGAATAACCGCTTTATGGATTGGCTTGCTTCTTATAATCAGTATTCTGCTCCCTGGTTTTCAAGCTTTTGCAGCTCCTGGATTAGCTTGGCCCTCAAATACCGCAACCGTATTCACCCCTCAAAATGGCGGAGTATGGTATCCACGGCTGCTAAAGCTGAACAATAACGATATTTTAGCCTCTTTCGATACGAATGCAGGCGGGGGCAATACAAGAATTATGCTTTCTCGCAGCACGGACGGCGGTCATACCTGGTCTCCTGCCATACAAGCTGCAGCTGATTCCAGCGGTAATGTAGGTAATGGCCAAATGCTTCAGTTGCCGAATGGCGAGATTTGGCTATCGTATCGCCTTGTTGTGCAATCGGGTTCGATTTATAACACTTACCTAAAAACCAAAAAAAGCACCGATGGCGGCAGCACTTGGTCAGATTTAACGAACGGCCAAATCGGCTCTGCGACAGCAAACTCGTTCAAAGGATTATGGGAACCGCATCTTCAAATGCTTGGCAATACAATAGCTGTATATTATGCGGATGATAGTCCTGCCACTGTAGGCAATACAGGCCTTCAGAAGCTTATTATGAAAACATGGACCGGTAACGGCTGGAGCGGCGAAATAATTGTCAGCGACGGTGTTGCCGCAGGCTCTAGAGATGGAATGCCAGTTATTACCCAAATGGCTAATGGCCAATACATCCTAGTGTTGGAAGCGACCGACGTCGCAGGTCATCCTTTTGTTATAAAATATAAAATATCGTCGGATGGTTATAACTGGAACGTTCCTCGTCAAACCCTTTATGTTCCTTCCAAAGCCGGAAAAAAAGCTGGTGCGCCTTTTGTTGTTAAGCTTGGAGATGGCCGCTTGCTTGCTTCTTTTCAAACGGACAATGACAGTACGAATACCGGCGACGCTTTCTCCTCCATGTACACGATGATTAGCGCAGACAATGGTGCAACTTGGCAATATCGGACTAATATTTTCCCAGTAAGCGACTCGACCAGCTCCAATTGGAATGCCTTGCTGCCCATAGATTCTACTCACGTCCTTGCAGCGACGAGTGCAGACTATCCAAGCAGCGGAGTGTATATTCGATTTGGTCATGCAGTTACACCATCGAACACAAATCTAGTAACAAATTGGAGTTTTGAAACGGCAAACCTAAGCGGCTGGACGACATTTGGCGACGATTACCCCGCTCGAATTAAAGTACATGGCACAAACGATGGTGTCGGTGTACCCGCCGCCCAGGGCAATTATTTTATCGGACTAGCCGGAACGAGCGGACCTGCATCGGCTTATGTTGGCCAAACAATTAGCGGTCTTGATAATGGCAGCTATACGCTGCGTGCGTATATGCGGAGCAGCGGCGGGCAGAATTCTTGCGTAATGGAAGTAAAAGATTTTGGCGGAACGTCGCGTCAAACCAATTGCCCCGTAACCACAGCTTGGACGCCGGTCACACTCTCGAACATCGCAGTTGTAAACGGGCAAGCAACCATAGGCTTTTTCACATCAAACAGCCAAACGAGCCAATGGGTCGATATTGACCGGGTTGAGTTTACTCGCAACGATGTTTACAATGGTGTCGTTTCAGGCGGTGTATACAAGCTTATCAATACAAATAGCGGCAAAGCGCTTGAGGTGGATGCTTGGGGAACAACGAATGGCTCCAATGTGCAAATTTGGACGGAGGGTGCGAATCAGGCAAATCAGCTCTGGCAAATTACTCATGTCGGGGGCGGAGCATATAAGCTTATTAACACGAACAGCGGCAAAGCGCTTGATGTCAGCGGGGCAGGAACAGCAAACGGCACCAATGTTCAAATCTGGGATTATGCGAACTCAGATAACCTGCATTGGAAGATCATCGATACCGGGAGCGGTTACTTCAAGCTTATCCACTCACTCAGCAATAGGGCGCTGGATGTCGCTGCTTCTGGCACAGCCAACGGTTCAAACGTTCAAATCTGGGATGATCTCGGAAACGGCGCCCAAAGATGGAAGCTTGTTCGTGTTAGCTGATGGCGTAAACCCTGGTTGATTCATTAGCATAAAAAAGTATTCAATACATGCGTTATCCTAGAAGGTAAAAAGCTTCTCGGACAATTCATTACCGTATTAACGCATCTGTCCTTTTGTGCTCTTTCTGGCAACCACTAGTCTAAAATAGGTCACCTTTCTATCCACGAAGCGTTTGGAAGTGGAGTCCTGTGT
>NZ_JBFTSN010000384.1:0-6100 GCF_056400045.1 Paenibacillus sp. 01L418 | reverse complement strand
TACATCAGAATAGCGAAGTTCCTTACCCAAATTCCAATTTGAAGCAATACGTTTGAAAATATAATCGTTTGAAAAAACTTGTTTCGAAGCAAACTTTCTCCCGCTCCTGTTACTTCTTTAGCAGACATTTCAATCAGCACTCTCCCTCAACCAAAAAATGATTTATTTCTCCACCTTCTCGGCTGGGCCATGATAACCCTTTTCACCATAAGGCTGCAGCTTTTGGGCCCATATCTCCTTTAAATCGTTGACTTCTCTGTTGTATTGTCGCACCATGTCAACGGGTTGACGGCCTTCCGGGTCCAATACGTCTTTATAATCATAACGAATCTTTTGTTCCAATTTAACGGTCTCTAGAACGAGAAAAGAAAAGTTTTCGCCGCCAAATTGCTTCCATTCCTTCTGCAGCTCCTTGTTCGCATGACCATTCATATTCAGTACAAACTGCTCTTTTCCCCAAAGGGCATCTAAATTAGTGGAGCTTCCTAAATAAATTTTTCCATTCACATTATTTTTGATCTGAAAAACACCCATCTGCCGCTCACGCTCTTGGTACTCAGCTGTCAGCTGCTTCCTCTTTGCCTTATCCATTTTTGGATCACCCTTTCGTTCTTCCTCTTGCTCCTGCACTTTGGCCTGAGCTTTCTGTTTATCCGTTTTTCCTTGCTTGCCTTTAGCAGATTTCTTTGGGGCTGTCATTTGCTCAACCTGCTCGGTCGACCCACTCTGTTCAAGCTCATTTTTCTTGATTCCTGAACCCTTCACCCAATACACTTTGCCATCATCTTTACGATCCAAGTAGCCATAATCGATCAGATAGCGGCGCAGTGTTGCATAATCCTCTTCCCAAAAAGAAATTAACCGCTCATTCACTTCTTTCTCTGTATAGTGGACTCCGCTTTTGAAATAAGAGGCGATATGACGCAGCACTGCTACTTTACGTTTCTCCTTGCGCGGAAATGAGGCGAGCGGACCTTCAGGACCATCCGGAAAATATTGCTTCAAAAGATCTGTGTATTCATCCTCTGTAATCGCATAGCGTTCATCTATTTGTGTAGCCGTCCGATGTACAGGCACGAATCGCGGAGCCGCAGTGTTGCCATGGTCCATCATTTCAATAATTGCGAGCAGAAGCCTTGCTTGCTTGGCCTTTTCCTTCAGTACGAAACGATGATTCCGAATGGTCGAAGCGCTGCCTATTCCAGTACGGCTCATCATCTCGTTGTCAGTCAGCTGATCGGCAAAACCTTGAATAAGCTCCTTCTGTAAGTCGGTCAGACCTGTCTGCCGCTTATCCAGCTCAAGTAAATAATCAAGCATGGAGCCATGCTCCTGCTGGACATGATAGGCTGCATATTTACGCGCCTCATACCAGCGTCCAGACTGCTCATCCCGAAAAATCTCTCCATCCTCAAAGCGTTCTCCGCAAATAAGGCAATAATAAAATCCTTCGGCTTCCTCATATACATAACCCTGCTTCAGTTCTTCTACCGATGCCGACCAAAAACGTTCTTCAGCAACCATTTATCCAAACACCTCTCAATAACGTCTACTTATTTTATAAACATTATATAATTATGTTTGGTTTTTATCAAATACTTTTTCCAACAAAAAAAGTCGCCTTAAGGAAATATCCTTAAAGCGACTTTTCTGTCATTCCTATTCGAGTTACACCGATTCTTTCCTATCCTTTGGCAGCATAAGCGCCAGCAAGCCCATTAGCGGTAACACGCTGCAAGCGACCATAACAAAGCTGAGTGAACGGGCGTCCGCCAAATATCCGAGAACTACCGCACCAAGTCCACCCATTCCAAAAGCAAGACCCGTTATAAGCCCCGAAGCCGTCCCTACCTTGCTGGGCATTAGCTCCTGCGCATACACGACGCTTACCGAGAATCCGGATTGCAATACAAAACCAAGCACTACGATTACTGGATATACCCAGGCTAGAGGCAGATGCGGCAGAACGAGAGCGAATGGTGCTGCGCCTAGAATGGAAATCAGCATCATTTTTTTGCGTCCGATCCGATCCGCCAATATACCGCCAAGAAAGGTGCCGGCAACACCGGCTGCCATAAATAAAAATAATGGAATCTGTGCTTGCTTAATCGTCAGATGATAGGCTTCCACCACATAAAACTGATAAAAGTTGCCGATCGCTGCCGCATACCAGGATCGTGCAAATACGATCACGAACAAGATAGCAAGTGCAAACGCAACAACCTTGGGTGCCAGAGCGGGCTTCGCGCTGCCTGCCGCTTTGCGCTGCATTTTGCCATCATGTACAGCTAACTGCGTCTTATACCAAGGAACGACTTTCGTCAAAATAATAATGGCTGTAGCAGCAAGCAATGTCCCCCATATAGCGCCCTTCTGTCCAAACGGCAGGAAGATCAGCATCGTCATCAACGGACCGAGCATTTGACCAAAATTACCGCCAACCTGATAAATCGACTGGGAGAAAGCTCTGCGATTGCCTGCGGCCAAATGAACAACCCGCGAGCCCTCTGGATGGAACACGGCTGAGCCAAGCCCCACAAACACAACCGCGAGCAGCACTAAGTAGAAGTTCGGTGCGAAGGCTAAGCCAACCATCCCGAGCATGCTTGCACACATCCCGACAGGAAGCATCCAAGGCGCCGGCCTCTTATCCGAGATCAAGCCGACAACAGGCTGCATAACGGATGAAGTCATATTGAGCGTAAAAGCAATCCAGCCGATTTGTGCCAAGCTTAAGCGTAGAGATTGTTCCAATACGGGAAACAGCGCGGATACAACCGATTGCATCATATCATTCATGAGATGAACGGAGCTGATACAAATGAGTATCGAGTATACAGTAGCAGATTTTAGCGCTTCTTTATTGATTTTTCTCGTTTCTTGCTGTGCAGACATGTTTAGTAGGACCTGCCTTTCTTAACGAAAAACACTCGTAACCCTCAACGAAACGTGCAGCAAGCATGAACTAAGCTATTGCAAACTTCATGCAAACAGGACTAGGCAGCTCAAGCTCCGAATCCAGCTTGGACAGCAGCCCGCTTTCCGCATCTACTGAAAATACAGTAATATTGCCAGTCTTCTGATGAGCAACGAGCAAATGATCGCCGCTTGGCGTAAGGACAAAATTTCGCGGCGACTCTCCGCCGCAATCGATATGCTGAATAAGCGAGAGCTGTCCATTTCCTTGATCTACTGCAAATACAGCAATACTGTTATGACCACGGTTAGAGCTGTACAAATAACGTCCCGAAACACCTAAATGTATATCCGCTGAATCGTTATATCCATTGTAGTCAGCTGGCAGTGCTGATATCACCTGGTTTGCTGTTAATGTGCCAAGTTCCGAATCCACATCAAATTGTGTAATCGTCGAATCCAGTTCATTCATCACGTAGCCTGTTTCTAAATGAGGATGGAATATTAAATGACGTGGACCAGCACCACGATGAACCTTGCTAATCCCATGAGGAATAAGCGAGCGCCGTTCCTCATCAAAGCGATAAATAACGATCGCATCGATGCCCAAATCGACTGCACATACATAAGAAGAACCAAACGGAATGATGCAATGAGCATGCGGTGCATCCTGCCTTGCTGCATTTGGACCGAGCTCGCCGGAATTTTGCTGAACAGATGTTGCCTCCTCCAGCCCGCCATCCGCCTTAATCGGCAATAATGCAACGTTTCCGCCTGTATAATTGGCAGCTAAGAGCACCTGCCCCGCTTTGTCCGTGCTAATGTAGCAAGGATGAGCGCCATATGTAAGCAAGCGGTTGCCTGTAGATTTCAGCAAGCCCGTTGCTTTATCAATCTCAAACGAAGCGACTGAGCCGCCTCTGGCATCTCCGGTTACTTCAGTTTCACTAGCCGCATATAAGCTGCCGCCACTTGGATTTAAAGTCAAATAAGAAGCGTTTTCGAGCCCGCTAAGACGCTGCAATATCGCTAGCTCACCTGTCGTTTCGTCAAACGTACACACATGAATCGTCGATTCCTCCGCTGTTCCATATGACCCGATATAAAGGATGTTTATGGGTGTCGGTTGCTCCTTTAAATTGCTCATTTTTTATCCTACCTCTCTGACTTTTTGGCTTTACAGTGACCATAGCATAAGCGGCTTCATCAAACAATGTCTTTTTTTTATAAAAGACTTCACAAATACTATTGTGACATGTTACAATGTAAGCGCTAACAAATTCAGCGATTCACATTTCTAAAGGGGGAATTGAGATGATGAATGTTGTAATGAGCGAACGGAATGTGTATGAGGATTTCGAGTTGGAGACAGACGTGCTCTATTTCAAGCTCGGTATGCAAGGACTCGTAAGCTTCCATGGCAGAAACTATAATATAAAGAGACGAATGACTGCCGAACAGATCAGCCAGTTGACTAACGAACGCAGCTTCTATCAAGTCAGCTCTAATTGCTACATCAATATCGGAAAAATCAAGACGATTGATGCTGGTACGATTTATTTTGACTCCGAAATAACAGACTCTAAGCAAGTAACCGTAAATCGCCGCAAGCAATTCGTCATCCAACAGCTGTTTTCACAGCGTGCTTCAAGCAAAGAATATCGGATAACAAAATAGTTGTACATACAACCGCCCCATTTTCCGCTATTATCGGAATAGGGCGGTTGTTTGTTGTCTACTGTCCTGCTATTCTAAAGTTGAATATTATTATATTTTTTGCACAAATGAAGTCAATTATTAATCACTTTTAGGAGGACTACCATGTCTACGCAAGGACAAGCATTTGAAAAATTATTTCATGATGAGCAAGCTGTATGGCTGCAATGGGGCACTTATGAAGCAGCTGTATTGCCAGCAGTTGGTGCCAATCTTATTGCGTTTCGCGATAAAGCAAACAATTATACCTTCCTTCGTGAACCATCCCTAGAGGAAATGGATAGCTTCAGAGAGAATCCGGGCATTCACGGCATCCCGGTTCTGTTCCCCCCAAACCGTTATGAAGATGGTACTTTTACATGGAACGGCAGAACGTATAACTTTCCAGTTAACGAAGCAAAAACGGGCAACCATTTGCACGGATTTTTCCATACAGCAGCTTGGAGTGTCGAGGATTTTGGCACAAACAAAACGGAAAGCTACGTATCGCTCAAAATTTCAATCGATGAAAGCCACCCGATCTACACGTATTTGCCGCATCGCTTCACGATTAAGCTTCGTTATGCTTTGAATGATACGGGTCTACTGCAGCATGTATCGGTACATAATGAAGGAACGGACGTTATGCCTTGCCTGATCGCTTTCCATACAACGATCAATGCACCGTTCGCAGCGAATAGTACAGCAGATGATTACCGCTTCACGCTAACAACCGGCAAACGCTGGGAGCTTAACGAGCGGATGCTGCCAACAGGCAATTACCAGACGCTAGTTGCAGACGAGGAAGCCATGAAAACAACAGGTATCTCCCCATTCTGGGAGCCGATGGATAATCACTACACAACCGAGCCGCAAAATGGCCGCAACGCGATGGAGCTGACCGATACACGCAATGGCGTAACGCTAGTCTATGATATTGGAACAGCTTACAAGCAGTGGATGATTTGGAACAACAACGCTACGCCAGGCTTCTTCTGTCCGGAACCGCAACTGAATCTCGTCAATGCGCCAAATGTGAACTTGCCAGCTGAGCAAATCGGGCTTGTCTCACTTGAGCCAGGCGGCATTTGGGAAGAAACAAGCCGCTTGTACGTTAGAAAATAGGAACTGATCAAAGGATAGCAGCCATTTCGCTGCTATTCTTTTTTTTATGTTGAGATTGATTTTTAACGAAGCCGAATCATTTTTTCCATCCAAATACAGGACAGGAGTGACTATTGTCGAGAAAGGCTGTAAAATGTAAGCATTAGCCCCTCTTATGTCGAAAACTGAAGGGAGAATATGATGCGGCAATCATTATGGAAAGCACTTGTCATTACAAGCTTCTTATCCTTTATTCTCATCATCATTCCACAATCAACTGTCCACGCAGGTTTAATTGATCGAATCAAAGACATTTACAATACACCTGAGAAAATAAGCGAGCTCCAGCAGCAGTATATTGAAGCCACAGAAGCACTCGCTAAGC
>NZ_JBFTSN010000383.1:0-6147 GCF_056400045.1 Paenibacillus sp. 01L418 | reverse complement strand
TTCGGATGAATGTGTACTTAGCATCGCTTTCACTTATTATCTTGCCTTTTTATTACTTGTCATTTACGAACATGAATGTGCATATTCGGCTTGCGTGGCGTTCGGTTCATCGGCAGATGGAGCGTATCTCAGGTACTCTCGTCGAGCGTATGGCGGGAATACGGATCGTGCAAGCATTTAACGGTGAAAGACAGGAGCGGGCCCGGTTTGGCAAGCAGACAAAGCAGCATTATAACCATACGGTGTACGCTCATTTATTTTCAAATGTGCTTGGGAGGCTAAGTGAATCGTTTGCCCATATCGGCGGCATTATCATTTGGCTCGGCGGAGGCAGCTTAGTGCTTGCAGGTAAAATGACAGCAGGTGAAATCATCGCTTTTCAATTGCTGCTGGGCAATCTTTATGGACCGATACAGCGATTCGCAGATGTTAATGTCACCATTCAAAACTCGATTACAAATATCGAACGAGTGTTTGAAATGCTTGATGAGAAACCTTCGATTAAGGAGTCAGATGATGCGCTTCCTATGCCAAGGTGTGATGGGCATGTCGTTTTCGTTAATGTTACCTATAACTATAAAACACGAAATATAATACCTGCACAAACCGTTAACGGTACTGAAGACACGGATATCATCGAACGTGAGAAGGCGACTAAACGGTTTTATTGGAAACCAACGAATGTACATCCATTCCCGCCGGAAGTCACGATTGAAGAAAGACAGGGCATAAAGGACATTACGTTTGAAGCGCGCTCCGGCGAAGTGATTGCGCTTGTGGGGCCAAGCGGCGCAGGCAAATCGACTTTAATCAACCTTATTCCGCGATTTTATGAGCCTGTAGAAGGTTCGGTATTTATTGACGGTGTCGATGTGCGTGATTACAATCTGGATGATTTGCGAAAGCATATTGCATTGGTTTTACAGGAAAACATTCTTTTCTCGGGCACGATCAGGGATAATCTGGTTTATGGTCGACCCGATGCTACGGATGACGAGGTTGTCGCAGCTGCAAAAGCAGCAAATGCCCATGATTTCATTATCGCGTTTAAGGACGGTTATGAAGCTGTCATCGGTGAACGAGGCATGCGATTGTCGGGCGGACAAAAGCAAAGACTGGCCATTGCGAGAGCGATTTTGAAGGATCCCAAAATATTAATTTTGGACGAAGCGACATCTGCTCTTGATTCCGAGTCGGAAGCTATGGTGACAGAGGCGCTTGAACGCCTCATGGTTGGAAGGACAACATTTGTCATTGCACATCGTTTAGCTACTGTTGTTCGCGCCAATCAGATATTGGTTATCGATGATGGAGAAATTGTACAAAGAGGAAGCCATCGCACGCTGCTTCGAGAAGGCGGGCTTTATCGCAAATTGTATGAACAGCAATTGAAGGCAATGAAGCCTGAAGAGATGACAGGATTGGCGCAATAAAGAACAATAGAAGAGGCTGCCTTTCAAGGTCTAGATCTACATTGACCTTGAGGGACAGCCTTTTTTGTTACGAGGCATTTATTGTACTCATTCGAGGTTTGAAACCCAATTGGCTCAGAGTGCCTGAATTATTTCAAAAGCCATAGCGAAGGAACATTAGAAGGTTCCCAGCCTACAAGCGAGGTATGAGATTGACGACACTCGTATGTGGAGCCATTGTACGAAACAAGTGTACCTGTTGTGTATGCTGTATTGGCAGCCCAAGGTGCAGCCGTTGAAGCGGCAGCCGTTGTTCCAGTAACCGTGCTTGCAGCGGAAACATTGCCTGCAGCATCGATCGCTTGAACATTAAATGTATAAGCTGTGCTTGCGCTAAGTCCTGTAACCGTGTAGAAGGTTGCAGTGCCGGCTACTGTTGTAACTAAAGTTGTTCCGTTATAAATGCGGTAGCCTGATACTCCTACATTATCAGTTGATGGGTTCCACATAAGCATTAAGCTGCTGGATGTTGGCGCACCCATTACATGAAGGGCGCCTGGTGCAGTTGGCGCTTGTGTATCATTGCCGACTGGAGCGTTCGTTGTAACTGACAGCGAGTTGCTTGCACTGGATTCATTGCCAGCATTGTCGATGGCCTTGACGCTGAATGTGTAAGCTGTATTCGCAGCTAATCCCGGTACATTGTAAGCAAGAGTTGTTCCAGAAACGGAACCAGTTAAAGTGCTGCCGTTATATATCCTGTATCCGGTAACGCTTACATTGTCTGTCGAAGCATTCCATGCCAAGGACACGCTGTTCGTAGTTTTCGCTGTAGTCGTTAAAGCGGAGGGTGCTGTAGGGGCTTGCGTATCAACAGGATTGCTGCCGCTGAAGTTTGCATCAATGACATTGTAGAAAGCGTTAGGTGTGTCAGCGACTTCCCAAACCGCCAAAATGATATGATATCCGCTGCGTTCAGGTACGTTGCAGCTGTTTGAATAGGAAAATGGAGGCTGCGTGCCGCCATAATTTACAGAACAGAATGGCGTTAAATCAAAGGAGTCCCGAGTTAGCGCAGCATTTGGATTCCAATTTGGTTTCGTTATATAGTATTTCCAGCTAGCTGTTGCATGATTAGCAGTCAGCTTCCAAGTAAATGTATTTGGACCGGAAGACATATTCACTTTCGACCAGCGAGTAGCAGATTGCTCATCAAGTTTAGGGAAAGCGCCATTAGCGCTAGCTATTTTACCGTCAGCAGGACCTGCTGCGGGGAAACCCTTAGGTGCTTCAAGGCTTTGAGGCTCATAAACGATTGGACCACAATCGGTATTTTGACCAGATTTACAAAGTGCAGCACGGCTGGCAGGCCCTTCAACATAACCATGTGCAAAAAGCTGTTGGGAGAATAGCGTCAATCCTAGAGCAGTAATAAGCAGAATGCCAATGTAAGTACGCAGATGTTTTACCTTAAAATGTGATGAACGAATAGTTGACAATGCAGTAGCCTCCTTCAAATTTGGGGAAGATGGAATTGCCGTCACGTCTAAGAGCTGGAATGACCAACGCTTATTCGTTTCGTGTTGCATTTGAGCAAACGTGCGGGAACAAACCTCCTGTTCATAGAGATTGTATATATAAACTCCGAAGAGTTCATATCCAGTTTAGTTTGTGTATTCTGCGCTGTTCAAAAGGGCAATTGGCTCTAGATTGATGAATGGCTAAATCATTTTAGGAGGTCATTACGGGTGTTTAGGGGGGACAAATGTATAATGTGTTTGTCGCTGAACTCAGTGTACTACATTTTCGCGACAATTATGAGTGTATTTTGGAGCATTTAATCAAACTTTTGATTGAATATCACAAATAAAGGATTAAAACGATTATAAAATGACGTTTATGCCGCATGGATAAAGGCTTTTTCGATGAATGGTGAAAGGTATTATTATCTTTTTTACATGGATTTTGGAAGATATTCTAGGACTTTGGATAGGAGAAAAATCTCTTTTTACTGAAAAACCCAGCAAAGACAGCCAAATTGCAAAAAAAGTGATTTGACTATGAATCCGATTGAAACAGCAGACATATAGAAAAACATAAAAAAAGGCGAATTTTCATTCCTAATAGAATGGAAATTCGCCTTTATCACTTTAGATATATTTTAAAAATATCAGTAGATTATTTCATTGCAGCAGCTGCGCTGTAAACTACAGGGAAGTGCTCGCCTGATAAAATATCTCCCTCATTAACCGTTACATAAGGCACCATGGGATGATTGCTTGTTGGCGAATAGATGGTGTGGCCAGGCATGTAATGAACAGCGATTGCTCTACGTTTAAGCTCGGAACGGTTGTGCGGGCTGCCATGCCAAGTGAGGCTGTGATGGTAGCCGACCTGCCCTTTCTTTATCTCGAACGGTACAGCTTCAACGACTGCGCCTTCAGGCAGCAATTCTGGCTTGCGATGAAAAGGCATAAAGTCAGGCGTACTTGCTAGATATTTTTGGTGATCGCCCCATCTATGACTGCCGGGTACCATCCACATGCAGCCGTTTTCGATGACTGCATCGTCAAGGGCAACCCATGCACTGACGAGGTCAGCTGGCTGAATAACCGGCCACAGCGGATGATCCTGATGCCATGGCGTCGGTCCACCCGTTACCGGTGGTTTATACTGAATCTGATCATGCCAGACACGAAGGGTATCGGTTTTGCATAATTGTGCGATTTCTTCGCAAATAACCGAATGTCCGGCATGCTGCAAATAAGCATCGCTAGCCATCCATATATTTACGATTTGCACTACCTTTTCACTGACGCTCATCTTCATGCCTTTGTATAAGGAGTCAGCTTCTTCCTCACGCATATTGTGGTTAAGAATGGGTTTCTTGACCGCTTTTCCTTCCATAACCAAATCTAGTTCCTCGCGTAAACGTTCAACCTCAGCATCGTTTAAGACCACATCGCCTTTCAAAAAACCATTTTTCTCGAATTCAGCTAACTGTGCAGCATTCAACATCCTCTTGCACCTCTCCTCAAGCTTGATTATGATTGTTGATAACCTAATCATAATGAAAGCGTGAAGCATTGTATTTTCCTAAATCAATGAATCATTTGTGTTTTTCTTATCATGTGGAGAAAAGGAGCGCATATGTCTACTATCGAGCTTGAGAAAATAGCACCAACAGTCAACTTCGCCGTTAGACAAACGGCGGAAGCAGGCGAGAATTGGGGAGTTCGAGTCATTCCTGACTGCCAAATCATGAACGTCATTACGGGCTGTGCCGAGCTATATATCAATAATCAGACCTATACGATCGGACCTGGAGAATGCGTGTACTACGGATCTGATTGTCAGTCCTATTTGAAAGCAACGGAGAAAACGGACTTTTACAGCATTCATTTCAGTTGGCAGCATGATTCGCCAGAGCCTGTGCATCCTGGACTTGGCATTCGTTTTTTCAATTCATGGCCGCCACAGGGTGTTTCTAACAATCCGGTACTTGTGTGCGGGACGGCAAGCCAGCTTCTTATGCCCACATTGTTTGAAGTGCCTGGGCTGGAAGCGATATGGACGCGTATGGTTAAGGAGTATAAAGGGGAGCAGCCGGGATATACCATGGCACTTCGTGCGTTAATGATCCAAGCAATCACGGTTATGTATCGGCATATGCTGGAAGGCTGTTTGTCGGCTAATGCCAATCATAAAATAGAACCTGCTATTCAAGCGATGCAGCTGCAGCCAGATTACAACTGGTCGGTAGCGGAGCTTGCTGCATTATGCGGTTATCATCCTATCCATTTCTCTAAATTGTTCAAGGAAGAAGCGGGTCTTACACCGAAGCATTTTATTATTAGAGAACGGATTAAGAGAGCGAAGCAGGCTCTTCTTCTAGGGGAGAAGATGGAGTCACTTTCGATAAGGCTCGGATTCAAAAGCATTCATTATTTCAGCCATCAATTTAAGGAAGTAACGGGGCTTACGCCGTCTCAATTTCGCATGCTTGGACAAACGAAGAAAACAATAAATGATAAGAAGCAAGAATGAGGTATCGAAATCATCGTATAGTTGCTATACTAGTTGGACATTTGTTTATAGGTATAATTTGAAGGTGGAGATAGAATGGTAGACACGAATAGTCGTGCACAAGAGTTATTCACTGCCTACTACGGCAATTATTTTCAGATGCATCGCGCGGGAGAGCTAGAGGAGTACAAGTCCTACGAGATTGCAAAAGAAACGGAAACGGCATGGTACGATGTTTTGATTGCCAAAAACGCCAGTGAGCTGTCGATTAGAAACTGGGACGCTGTTCTTGAGCTGCTGTCGATCGCCAAAAACAATTCAGATCCAATAATAGTAGAGCATGTTATGGCTTTCGCTAATCGTCACGTCAAGTCGTCCGATAGTATCGTAAAGCTGATGTATGCTGAAAATATGATCGAAATAATTAAACTAGTTAGAAGTAAAGCGAGTACCGAGCTGCTTCATCAAGCGTATAAATCAGCCGCTCAGCTTCTGGATGACGTTATGTCGAGTGCGTTGATCATCGATCCGGGTCATGATTTAAAATCGTTAAACCTAAAGGACAAAAAGTCCTTGAATCATAGAGCAGCAATAAATATTGAGATGATAAAAGAAATGCTTGCTGAGGATCAACAAGCTTAATTTTGGAGGTAGATATGAAAAAGACTAACAGGCTCGCTGCCATCGGAATGGTCCTATTGCTCTTGTT
>NZ_JBFTSN010000382.1:0-6156 GCF_056400045.1 Paenibacillus sp. 01L418 | reverse complement strand
CCTACGGGTTTTGCAGTCAAAGATCGATATCTTACCAATGAAATCGATGTCGTGTGGAATCGTACTGATTATAGTAAGGTGAAGCAATACAATCTCTATGCAAAGCTGAATAATGRAAAAGAGGAATTTTTAGGCGGAGTTTATGGCGACAACTTCTATGTGAAAAACTTAGATAAACATGTCGTGGCTCTTAAATTGACTGCTGTTGGAGCCGATCAAAGCGAGAGCAAACCAGCCATTATTGAACTTGAAAGTAAAGATTATCTTTCGAAAGTGTCAGTCAATGAAACAGCCGAAGGATTCGATATCAGCTGGGGCAAGGAGAACCGCGGCAGCAAAGTTCGTTTCGACTTGAGCTTTACGGATGGCAGAAAAGATACTTATACCAAGACCTTGGATATAAAACTGGCTTCAACGAAATTCGAAGTACCAGTGAAAGATGATGATCGTTACCTGTTAAGAAGATCCACATTGGATAAGAGAGAGAATGTTATAGATACCGTCAGTTATGCAAGCAAAATGAAAGATATTTATTCCGAATCATTTGATGGAAGCTACTATATTAATGGCAATAAGCTTGGGATCGATGTACCTTCCTCGAAAGACTGGTGGCATATGTACATTACCGTTAATGGAGTAGAGGTTAAACCTACAAAAAAGTATGATGGTGCAACAACCGATTATTTTATTCGGGGATATCATGATTTGAATGGATTATCTATTCCGGTAGAGGGAGCTGTAATCGGTATTACGCTGGAAGACTATAAAGGGAACATGTCCGAAGTCAAGAATATTACGGTAAACAAGTTACCGAATAGATTGGTAAAGCTCACCCATATATTTAATGAAAACCTGACCCTTTGCGGTCGGGTTTTTCCAATGTTGGAACGCTTCTGCGGGTTCAAACAATTGATTTTTTTCTGAGAATAGTAAGTACATCATGGAAATCGACACAAACGTTCGGCAGGAGGAAATGAAATGTGGTTTCAAAAGTGGAGATTTACGATTTTTCCTAAGCTGCTCCTGGGCTTCTTGATCGCGATTTTACCTGTGTACATGTTGGGCATTTATTTGAACAAGCAGGTGGCCAGCAGTTTGCGGGATCAAATTCTGCAATCCAYGCAAACCAATGTGAAATTTTATTTGTCATCACTGACGAATGAAATCGTTAATATCGAAAATTTTAAACGTTCCTTACTGGTGGACGAGGATCTTATGGCTTTAAGCACGGTAGCTCCGGCCTTGACGGAAAACGAGCTGCGTGAAGCGATTTTGCGATTAGAGAGAAAGGTGGCTCTTCTGCAGGACTCCAGCTCTTATATTGCGAGTGCAACTCTTTACATCCCGATGATTGACAAGCAAATAAAGTCCGGAAGCTACATCGAGGGCGTCTCGATCAAAGAACTGGAAACGATTCGATTCAAGATGCAACAGCAATTATCTCCATTAGTATGGCATGGCGACAAGCTGCTGATGGGCTCTTATTATCCGGAAAGCGTGATCAAAAACAGGGCTCCCGTCTTCTTGATCGAGATCGAGATCAATCAGCGGATGATCATGGACGATTTAAGCAGTATGTCCGATCAAGGAGGAGCTTACCTCTATTTCAAGCAGGAGGGTCGTGTTATTACTAATCACGCGGTGCCCAATACCTCCGATGAAATCGAAAAATTATTAACTAGGCAGTCAGGCGGTGAAGTTGAAAGCCTCATATTTGAGAACCAAGGAAAGAAATATTTGGTTTCGCTCCGGCAATCGTCAGGATATGATTTTTCGCTAGGAATATACACGCCGGAAGACGTCATTATGCGCGACTTTGACAAATATAATGCGTTGTTCTGGATCTTGTTCGCTTTGTCCATCATTGTGATGGCGCTTTTCTCATATTGGATTTTCAAAGCGATTCGGAATCCCGTCCGCAACCTGTTAAAGGCTTTCCGAAAAGTGGAGGAAGGTCAGCTAGCGGTTCGGGTTTCACAGAGGAGTAATGACGAATTTTCGGACCTGTCAGAACAGTTCAATAAGATGGTATCAAAGCTGCAATCCTTGATACAAGAAGTATACGAGCAGCAAATTAGGAGTCAACAGTCTGAACTAAGACAGCTGCAGTCGCAGATCAACCCGCATTTCCTGTACAACAGCTTTTTTATTTTGCATCAGCTGATCGAATTCGAGGATTTGGATAATGCAAGGAAATTCGTACACTATCTTGGCAACTACTTTCAGTTTATTACGAGAGATGCAAAGTCAGAGCTGTCACTAGGGCAAGAAATGAAGCATGCTGAAGCGTATTTAAATATCCAGATGATGCGGTTCGGCAGCAGGATCAATGTTTCGGTGGAACCGATTCCCTCGTGGCGAGAGGAATTGCTGGTACCGCGTCTCATCGTGCAGCCTATCATTGAAAATGCCTACCAGCATGGACTGGAGTCCAGAATATCAGATGGTCATTTGCGAATTACGAATGAATTGCGGGACAACTTCCTTTGTATCTATTTCGAAGATAATGGCACCGCGCTTACGGAAGACGAGCTTATGCGGCTCAAGTTCAAGCTTCAGGATGCATCGGAACTTGAAACGACGGGAGTCGTCAATGTGCATAGGCGGCTGCAGATCAAATTTGGCCAATCGGCTGGTCTATACGTATTCCGAAGCGAGCTAGGCGGCTTGGGCGTTGCGATGAAAATACCTGTTAAGACAAAGGAGGAGTAAGATGTACCGCTTATTAATCGTAGATGATGAGCCTTTGATTCTGCAGGGGCTTACGAAGTTATGCAGCCGGTTGACGGAACCCGAATTGGAAATCTATTCGGCGGGTACGTCGCAGGAGGCGTTGATCTGGCTCGGAAGAGTGAAAATAGACATTGTGTTGTCGGATATTCGGATGCCAGGCATGAATGGTCTGGAGCTTCAGGGCGAGATTGTGAAGCAGTGGCCTAGGTGCAAAGTGATCTTCTTGACCGGTCATAGCGACTTTGCTTATATTCAGCAAGCGATTCGGCAAGGCAGCGCGGACTATATTCTAAAGACGGAAGGCAATGCCAAAATTGTGGAATGCATTCTCGCTGTTGCCAAGCAGCTTGATCAAGAGCAATTAGTGGATATGCAGCTCATCGAGGCGAGCCAGCAAAGGAAGGTCGCGCTGCCTTATATTCAGAAGCAGTATTTGAACGAGCTGATACAAGGGGACGACAGGTCGCTGCATTCGCTACGCGACAAATTCGAAGATCTGCAGATTCCTCTGGATGCTGGCGTTCCTTGCTTGCTCATGATTGTGCGCATCGATGATTGGGGACAACGGGAAAGCTTGATGGACAAAACACTGTTCCAATTTGCGCTGGACAATATGACGAACGAATTATTATCTCCACTCACGAAAGTAATCTCTATGAGTTATGACAAAAACAAAATGGTTTGGTTTATCCAACCTTCCGAAGCTCCATCTGATCAAGGCGCTTTCAAAAGAACATTCCTGTTCGTTCGCGAAATGTTGGAACAAATTCAACTGACATCGCTTAATTTGCTTAAGCTGCCTCTGTCTCTGGCACTTGCGAACAGCTTCTCGGAATGGTATGACGTTCCGCACAAGTTCGAGCGGCTTAATCTGCTCTTCCATAGCGGTCTTGGATTCGGAAGCGAGTTGATTTTACTGGAGCCTGAATTCATGCCCCAAACTAATAACAGTAGCGCCGAGATGCGTCTTACCTCGGTTCATTTTAATAAAATTTCCTATTTGAAGTCCTGCATGGTGAACGGACAGGAGGAAGCAACAATTGAAACGCTGGAGGAGCTGCTTGCCTTCGCGTCGCTTTCAGGAGCTTTCCCAAGCGCTGTGCAGATGGAGCTATACTATTTGCTTGTGGCAGTATTCCTGCCTCATGGCTTGCTGCATTCGAGTAATGACGCTCACACTGATCAGGATTTGGGACGGTTTACGCAGTTCGAAAGATACCGTTCCTGGCATCAAATTTGCGAAGAATTCACATCTTACGCCAAGAATATATTTGAATGGCAGCATGCCGGCATGGTCGTTCAGGAGCATGAGCTCATACAGAAAATCCAGCATTATGTGGCGAGCCATCTGTCTGGGGATTTGTCGCTGTCGAGAATTGGTGAGGTGGTGGGGCATAACCCTTCCTACCTCTCCAGGTTGTACAAAAAACTGACGGGTAAAGGTTTGTCCAGTTATATCAACGAAATTAGGCTGGAGAAAGCGAAGCGTATGCTGGAGCAAGATGGTTACAAGGTGCATGAGATTGCATCCGAGCTCGGTTTCTTGTCTTCCCAGTATTTCCATCGTTTTTTCAAAAAAGCGACGCATCTGACGCCGCAGGAATACCGCGAACTGAAGAGGGATTCAAACGTGTAAATAAAAGATACAAATGTCACGAATGGAAACTAGTTAGCGTACTCGCTTTACTTTTATAATGAAGCCGTAGCAAAGAAAACTAACTAGAAAAGGGTGTTCATGATGAAGAGAAAAGGTCATTTGAGTATCATTCTCGCAAACATCTTGGTATGTTCCGTTGTGCTGGCAGGCTGCGGCAGCAAAGACGACGGCATCGAACAAAGCGGGAGTGCTAATTCTGGAAATCAAGGGACAGGAGAAGCCGTTATTGAGCCGCTTGGCAAATATGATCCTCCCATTGATGTAACGGCGGCGAAATTTATCACGCAAGACGTGGTGTATCCGGAAGGTCAATCGGAGTCGAAAAACGCCTGGGAAGATCTCTATAAAGAAATGGGTATTAATCTAAAATACGATTGGATTGTAAAGGGTACGGACGCACAATATTTCCAGAAGCTGAACCTCTCCATCGCTTCCGGCGAAATACCCGATCTCATGATGGTTAACTCCTCTCAATTAAAGCAATTGGTTGAATCGGATATGTTGGAGGATCTGACATCGGTTTATGAGAAATATGCAACTCCAGCTGTAAAAAGCGTTTTCGAGCAGGACAAGCAGGCTTTGCAATCCGTTACTTTCGACGGCAAATTATATGCAATTCCAAAGACGGAGCCGATGATCGGCGCGCAAACACCGTTGCTATGGCTGCGTACGGACTGGTTGACGAAGCTGGGTCTTTCCGAGCCGAAAACATGGGAAGAAGTATTGCAAATTTCGAATGCCTTCACAACCAAAGATCCTGACGGCAACGGCAAAGCGGATACATTCGGCATCGCGCTAAGCAAAGATATCATTAACGGATATCCTTCCCTGAATGGATTCCTGAATGCTTACGGCGCATATCCTCGAATCTGGAAAAAAGATGCATCAGGCAACTTAGTGTACGGAAGCATCCAGCCAGAAGTCAAATCAGCGCTAATCAAGCTGGCGGAACTGTACAAGAACGGCGAACTGGATAAGGAATTTGGCGTAAAGGACGGTTCGAAAGTTGCGGAGTCGCTGGTCGGCGACCGTATTGGGATGCTGTTTGGACCAAGCTGGGCTTCACAATGGCCGCTTCAAGATAACAAAAAGAAAAACGGTGCTGCAGAGTGGAGAGCGTTTCCGATCCCGTCCGTCGATGGCGGTAATGCCACCGTACAAATGCCGTTTGGCGCATCATTCTACTATGTAGTCAAGAAGGATATGAAACATCCGGAAATTGCGGTCAAGATGGCAAATCTCTTCATGGAGAAGCTGTATGGAGAAACTGCAGATTATTTGAAATATGGAGTAGACGGCAGCGGTATAACGGTTGCCAAATATTCAATGGTGGATTTGTTTGCGCCGGATAAAGATATCAACCGTTCGGTGAACGTAGCGGAAGCGATCAAGATCGGGGATCCATCCAAGCTGAACCCGGAAGAAAAATCAACCTACGATAAAATCAAGGCATTTGAAGGCGGAGACTTGAATTTCTACGGTGAAATGTACCAGAACGGTCCAGAAGGAGCGATGATGGTGCTGAAGAAACTGTCGGATGAAGGTAAAGTGATCGCTGAAGGATACGGCGGAGCTCCTACCGATACGATGGGTGAGAAAAAAGCTACATTGGAGAAGATGGAGACTGAAATCTTCACGAAAATCGTTTACGGCGCTGCTTCGATCGACCAATTCGACAAGTTCGTCGAGGATTGGAAAGCGCTCGGCGGCGATCAAATTACACAAGAAGTCAATGAATGGAACGCTTCACAGCAATAATCCAAGTG
>NZ_JBFTSN010000381.1:0-6181 GCF_056400045.1 Paenibacillus sp. 01L418 | reverse complement strand
TGTTGGGGATTAGCCAAGCGGTAAGGCAACGGACTTTGACTCCGTCATTCTCAGGTTCGATCCCTGAATCCCCAGCCATTTATATGCGGAAGTGGCTCAGCGGTAGAGCATCGCCTTGCCAAGGCGAGGGTCGCGGGTTCGATTCCCGTCTTCCGCTCCAATTTTACACATCCAAAACACCTTGCAATGCAGGGTGTTTTTTTGTTATGAATAAGACATTAATAATGATGAGGGGTTCGCCATGCGCAAATTAGTATTTTTTGTAGGCGGTGCAGGAGCAGGCAAGACGACATTAGCGAAAGCGCTGGCGAAGAGGCGCAGTGTGGCCATTATTGATATGGATACAGTGCTTAGACCGGCAGCTGTTGCGCTTATGACGCAGGCAGGACTTGATCCGAATGACCGGGATTCAAGTCTCTATAAGAAACTGTGCCGCGATTTAGGTTATCGCATTACGATGGATGCTGCACTTGAGAATATTGCTAATGACGGCGATATATTTGTAATTGGGCCCTTCACGAAAGAAACAGAGACCCCGGACTGGATTGAGCAGGAGCTCTTCGCAATCGGGGCCTCTTTATCAGACGTTGAGGTAAAGGTCGTATTCGTTTATCTCCGTGACGACAAGGTGCATTATGAACGAATTGTGCAAAGGGGATCTATACTCGATCAGTATAAGCTGGACAACTGGAGCGAGTTTAGTCCGTCTTTAGTGAGGAGAGAGCTGAAATGGAACATTCCAGCATCCTCAGTGCTTTATTTTGACAACTCCACGCCTCTAAACGAGCAGTCTTTAGCATCTCTGGATCAATTCGTGTATGGTGGAGACGCGTTCTAAAAGCACGAACATAACAGCAGTTGAGTACCGTATTAGCATTAAAGCTTGCTAGCCGTTAGTTGTTCGAAAAGCTCCTTCGTTCTGGCGGCGTCTTTCTCATTGAAAATAACGGTTAAACCGTCAAGCTGCATGGTAATGTACGGCGGTGAGTTTTTAAATACATATAGCTTGGCAGCACCCAGCTTCTCTAAGGAAAAGTTGCCACGGGCATATTCCGCTGTCGCTGTGCCATTTGTTCTAAATCCGCTTGGGAGCGTCTCTTCAAGCGTAATTCCCTTAACGTCACTTAAATTAAAGCTGTAATCATATAAAGGGTAATCGATGGACACGATGCCGTCCTCTTTAATAGTTAGAGTAGGAGCCGTATTGTCAGATTGCACAATAAAAGCAGTCAAAGGAATGACGATCACAAGGACAAGCACGATGCCGCCGTATTGAATCCATTTTCCGGCCCGGGTTGCCATATTGACCGTTGTTCCAATTCCAACACGTTTAGGAACCATGATCGTTTGATCATCCGGGTTGTAGTAAGTAGAGCCATTAATCCAGTAGTGGTCGTCATCGGCAACAATACTTTGGCCGTCTGTTTCGGCAAGGCTTTCTTCAACCGCCTGTATCTTGTTATGTACAAAAAAGATGCTGCACAGCGGCAAGAGGGATACCATGACAATACCAATCATCCACTGCGTAAAGCTCAGCGAGCTCCCCTGTGTTAAAATCATATAAGCAACAAAAGCATTAATGCTCTCAAAAACAGCAAGGCTAGGCCAAAGCATGGACCAATAACGACGTGCTGCGCGGTTAATAGCGGCGTTGATGTCGTGGTTTTTGCTGTATACCTTCGTCTTCATTTTGCCAAAGGCAGTGTAAATGACGAATAAGATCGCTGTCATCGCGAGTGAGGCAATCCCAGTCATTTTTAAGAGAACGTCGCTGTTAAACAAGGAAACGATAATTGGGACGACAGATAAAAGAGCAGGAATTAGGAACCAATAGGGAGAAACAAGCATCGATTTTTTGAGCTGCGTTACTTTGGTATCGATACGGATCACTCGTTTTTCTCCGACAAACCATTGTTTATCCCGTTTGAGAGCAGCGGCTTTATGATGGATTTTGTTGAAAGGAAGTTTGGATGTATACAAAAAAATTGCAAACCAAAGCAGCATGTAAGTAAAGGCCAGTGAAAAGTATTTATCGAGCAGGAAAAAAGGCACTAAGGTTATTAACGTAATGCCAGCATACACAAAATATGATTTTTTATATTTTTCTTGAAGCTGCTTCATTTCTGCATCCTCGAAGGCATGTGCAGGAAACGTAACGCCAAACAATATATGATTGCTTGGTAAGGCTTGCTTCAAAAAAATAACAAGAATAGTGATGTAGGCAATAGCTGCTGGAACGATTAAAATAATATTGTTCATGAAAGGTCTCCTATTCTGGCAGGGGATGATTTTTGCTCATTGCGGCTTTAAAGATGTTCGAGCAAATGTGCATAAATTGTTCTTGCTCGATACCTTTAAGACTAGCCTCAGAAATAACAAGCTTTAATTCATACTCCAGCTTTTGGCTAAAATCGGGTTGCTTGCTCCATTCGGTGCGTACCTTGGCCCCATGACGGCGATCAATAGAAATGTATCCCTCGTTTTTGAGAAGGGCATAGGCTTTGTTCACGGTCATGGCATTTACCCCTAAATCATCAGCGAGCTGTCTTACCGTTGGCAATTTCTCCCCATAATTGAGTCCGCCTACGCCAATTCCGATGACAATTTGGTTGCGGAGCTGGACGTAGATCGGTATATCACTGTTGTAGTCGAGCGTCATAATCATCGGATCACCCCTAGCAATAAAGTATCATTTGTATTAGAGATGTTAATACAGATTATACAAAATGTCAAAATGCAGCTGAATCATTTGGACAGGCAGTCCTTGGCATGGCTATAATAAACAGAAGAAGATTTTCCTCATTTCATAAAAATATAATAAGCGATTAGCCAATAAAATTATTACTCAAGGAGAGACGATTATGATCAGATTCGGCGTTATCGGTACAAACTGGATTACAGAGTCATTTATTTCTGCGGCGAGCGAGGTTGAAGATTTCAAACTAGCTGCTGTCTATTCGCGTTCGATAGAAACAGCGAGTACATTTGCGGAGAAACATAGTATTGCTGCTACATTTACGGATATCGAAGAGATGGCGGCAAGTGGACAAATTGATGCGGTATACATTGCTAGTCCAAACTCATTTCATGCCGCTCATGCGATTGCTTGTATGAAACATGGCATTCATGTGCTCTGCGAGAAGCCGATCGCTTCGAATGCGCATGAGCTGCGCCAGATGATTGCGGCTGCGAAGGAAAACGGCGTGCTGCTCATGGAGGCGTTAAAGTCGACGATGCTGCCAGGGTTTAAGGCTGTTCAAGACAACATCGACAAGCTTGGAACGATACGGCGTTATTTTGCGAGCTATTGCCAGTATTCGTCTAGGTACGATGCCTATAAGGCGGGTACGGTGCTTAATGCTTTTAATCCTGTATTCTCAAACGGAGCGCTTATGGATCTTGGCATTTATTGCGTCTACCCGCTTGTAGCCTTATTTGGCAAGCCGGATGTGATTAAAGCGACTGGTGTCATGCTGGATTCTGGCGTGGATGGGGAAGGAAGCATCGTTCTTCAGTATGAGAGCATGGATGCGGTCATCATGTATTCCAAAATTACACATTCATCGCTGCCATCGGAGATTCAAGGGGAGAACGGCAGTATCGTAATCGATAAGATCAGTGAAATAGGGAAGGTTGAAATCCAATACCGCAACGGAACAAGCGAAGATATTTCGCAGCCTTCAAATAGCAAGTCGATGTACTATGAAGCGAAGGAATTTATCGAGCTGATTAAAGCTGGACGTACGGAGTCATCCATTAACACGTTTGCAAATTCACTCGTGACGCTGGAGATTATGGATGAGGCAAGAAAGCAGATTGGACTCGTCTACCCTGCTGATGCTATAGAAACGAAATAATATAACAGGAGCGGCGTGCAGCCGCTTCTTTTTTTATATACTTATTCGTGACTAATTGCCTATTTTTCACAGCAGCCGTTGACAAAGGGATTTAATAATGTCATTATGATAATATCAAATCGAATAAATGATATGGATCGGAGTGCAGCAGCAATGGTCGAAAATGAATCCAATTACGCAGCAGATCATTACCGATCACCTGATGGCGCGCCAGCAGATATCGTCATCTTTACGATCGTAACGACTGAAAGGCAAACGCCTAAGAAGGCGCTGCCTACGAGGGAGCTGCAGGTGCTGCTGATCAAGCGGAACATATGGCCCTTTGAAGGGCAGTGGGCGCTGCCAGGCGGCTTTACGATGGAAAATGAGACGGTATATGACTGTGCTATACGCGAGCTGCAAGAAGAGACAGYGGTTGAGGACGTGCATATTGAATATTTTAACGTGTATAGCACGCCTGGCCGTGATCCAAGGGGCTGGATTATCTCGCATGCTTTTCTAGCGCTCGTAAACGAATGTACACTTGAACAAAGGGCTGCGGCTGTAGATGCATCGGATGTACAATTGTTTACAGTCGAAGAAGCGCTTCAAATGGATTTGGCGTTTGACCATAAGCAAATCTTGATCGACGCGCTGCAAGAGATTCGCAAGAAAATGCTGACTACGAAGATAGCAAAGGAGTTTCTGCCAGAGGAGTTTACGCTTAGTGAGCTGTATCAGGTAATAAAAACGGTTGTTCCTGACTTTGAGGAGAAAAATTTCATTCGCAAATTGACCTCAACGAAAAGCCGCAGCACGATTATTGAAGAGGCGACGGATACGAATGGAAATCCGAAGCAATCCAATCAATATTCGCAGCGAGCAGCGCAATTGTACCTTTTTACAAAGGAAGAGCCAAGATTGTCTATTTATAGCTGAACGCTTACGAGGAGAGTGATGTCATGCTGAAGTTTAATGGAGTAGAGCTTGGGTTAAAACAGTTTCCGAATGGGGAGACACTCATAAACGGCGATGAAATTCTAATGCATATGGCGGAATTCAACACGATCGTATGGAAATATGAGAATGATGGCGATCTGGTTAAGCTGATGTTCATCAAGAGCTATCTCGATGATCGGCGCGTTAAATGTACGTTGACCATTTATTATTTGCCGTACAGCCGAATGGATCGAGTCGAAGGTACTTCTGCTTTTACGTTAAAATATACAGCTGCCTTTATCAATAACATGAACTTTGAATCGGTAACGATTATCGAGCCGCATTCCGATGTATCGCTTGCGCTGATCGACCGCAGTATCGGCAAATATCCTACGATTCAGCTGCTTGAGCAAGTCACGAACGAAGTAGGTTTTGATTCGGAGAAGGACTATCTTTTTTTCCCAGATGCAGGGGCGCAGAAACGTTACAGCAAGGTTCAAGGCTACCAGCAGCTGGTAGGCTACAAAGCAAGAGATTTTCAGACCGGCCAAATCAAGAGTTTGGATGTCGTTGGACATACCCCGCGTGAGGGCTTTAAGGCCATCATTGTTGATGATCTTTGTTCGTATGGCGGCACGTTTATGCTTAGCGCAGAGAAGCTGAAGGCACTTGGAGCCACGCATATTTATTTACTGGTAGGACACTGCGAGCATTCGATCTATAAAGGGAAAATATTAGAAACTGATGTTATTGATAAGGTGTATACGACCGATACCATACTTCATCAAGCAGAGCATGACAAAATTCACGTATTCGCAATGGGGGGCCTATAAGATGACGCAAACATTCGTTTATCCAGCTACGCTGCTATGTGACTTTTACAAGGTGAGCCATAAAAATCAGTACCCAAAAGGAACGGAGCTCGTATATTCGACGTGGACCGCTCGCACAAGCCGACTAGATGATATTAACGAGGTTGTCGCTTTTGGCTTCCAGTCGTTTATCAAACAATATCTCATCGATTATTTTAATGAGCACTTCTTTGCAAGAACAAAGGCAGAGGTAGCGCATGAGTACAAGAGGCTCATTCAATATGCGCTTGGAGAAGCGAATCCCGATGCATCGCATATTGAGGAGCTGCACGATCTTGGATATTTGCCGATCAAGATTAAGGCGATTAAAGAAGGTGCATTAGTACCGATAAGAGTACCAATGCTGACTATTGAGAACACGAAGCCTGAATTTTTCTGGCTGACGAACTATTTGGAGACGTTGATGTCGTGCCAGCTATGGATGCCGGCTACGAGCGCTACGCTAGCTTTTGAATATCGCAAAATTTTAGAAGCCTATGCGCTGCAGACGAGCGGCGATACAGCAGGCGTACCGTTCCAAGGCCATGATTTCTC
>NZ_JBFTSN010000380.1:0-6199 GCF_056400045.1 Paenibacillus sp. 01L418 | reverse complement strand
GCTCCCAAACACGGCGAGGAAAAAAACATTGGACAGCGCATGCGCAAGATCAAAATAAAAGCTTTGAATGTAGGCAACAAAAATCAAATTCCAGCTCAGCGCGTCCGGCAATCCGATGATAAACCAAATATTCATAATCCAGCCAAACAAGAAGCCCCATCCAAAACCAAATACGAGCAAGCCGGTCTTTGTTTTGATGAGCCAAGTATTTCGCAGCCACCCCGCGCTAGCCCCGATCATCCCCCAGCAAAACATTTGCCATGGCGTCCACGGGCCCTGACCTAGAAAGATATTCGATACGACTGCAGCTATTGCGCCGATAATGAAGCCCAATTCAGCTCCAAACACAATCGCAGCAATAATGATCACGAAGGATGTGGGCTGAACGCTCGGCAGCGGCGCAAACGGTACGCGGCTAATGGCCGCAATGGCCGCCAGCACAGCAAGGATAACAATCTCGCGCGCTTCGATCTTCCGTCTCTCAAACCTTGCAAAAAAAGGAATCATCGTGACAAATAGCAGCACGATACTTAGCATTAAATAATGATCATCGGAAATGGCAGAGGATAAGGCCATAGCTGCGATGAACAGTCCAATGCTGGCAATGAACCAGAGCTTTATTTTGCCCACGTTGCAATCACATCCTCTGTCGTCAGCGCTTCTGGCAGCCATTCACGCACCGTTCGATTGATGGCTGTTGTGTAAAAATAATTAGTACCAAAAAATTGCGCCGGCTCCGACTCAGCAGATATTGCTCCATCAAACAGCATCGCGCAGCGCGTTGCATGCTCGGCAGCAAATTCAATATCATGTGTGACCATGACTATGGTTTTGCCTGCATGGCATAACTGCTGCAGCAGCTCCGCTGTTCGCTGCTTGGCTATGGGATCAAGCCCCTTTGTCGGCTCATCCAAGCATAGAACATCCGGCTCACCAAGCAGCACTAAGGCTAACGCCGCTCTCTGCTGCTCTCCTCCGCTCAAATCATAAGGATGCTTCGGCAAAATAGAGGAAATCTGCAGGGAATCGACAACCTGAGCTATTTTCCGATCCCGATCATCGAGTTTGGCGTAATCCGCCATTCGCTGAAGCTCCTCTTCAACTGTATCGTAGCTAAAATAAAGCAGTGGATTTTGCGCCAAATAACCAACTTTAATCGATTTATCCCGCTTCAGCTTGCCTCGCTGCGGCTTTAATAATCCGGCCATCATTTGCAGCATCGTTGTTTTTCCAGCCCCGTTGCCGCCAAGCACCGCCAAAAACTCATGCTTGTACACGTTAAGCGACAGCTTCTTCAACACCTCTGCACTCGCTTTTTCGTATTTAAACGTTATTTCATCACAAGCAAGCAGCCATTCCTTTTTTTCGAGCTCGCTGCTTTCGTTGATTACTGAATGATTTGCGCCTATTGTATGTACGCCGAAAACATTGGAGAGCCACTTCTTCCCTTCACGCACGGTAAGCGGAATTTGATTTGCTTCTGGTAGGCTGCCAGCCTTCTGGGCAGATAGAAACAGCTTCGTAACGGAAGGCAGGTATGGCATTTCTTTCTGCGCTGCATCAACACCAACGAGCCGGCATAGCTCTCTCGGCGGCGCGTCGTATTTCACTTTGCCTTCCTCCAGCAGAATGATTCGATCTGCAAGTGGAATAACATCCTCCAGCCGATGCTCGCTTATAATAACCGTCATCGACATTTCCTGATTCAGCCGATAAATAAACTGCAGAAAATCTCGCGCCGCTACCGGATCAAGCTGAGAGGTGGGCTCATCTAATAGAAGCAGCTTTGGCTGCAGCAGCAATACTGAAGCAAGATTGATCAGCTGCTTCTGTCCCCCCGATATTTCATGAACGGATTTGTTAATCAGCTCATCCAGCCCAAAGAAATGGCTCATTTCGGCTAGTCGTTTACGCATAACCGCTTGCCCATAGCCGACATTTTCCATGGAAAAAGCCAGCTCATGCCATACCTGATCCATCACAATTTGATTTTCAGGGTTTTGAAACACCATGCCGATCTGTTCAGCCGCCTCGACCGCAGGCAGTTCCTCTAGCAATACACGATTATACTTAATGGTGCCTGAGCGTTTCCCCGTAGGCTGCGTTTCTTTTTTCAAGTGCCGAAGCAGCGTCGTTTTGCCGCAGCCGGATGCCCCACAAAGGACGACAAAATCGCCTGGCTTGATATTTAAAGTAATGTTATCGAGTGCTGCAACCGTTGATTCCGGATAATGGAACGTCAATTGATCAACCTGAATTACTTCCATGACCTTCTCTCCATTTCTTCAAGTACGACTGGTGTTAACAGAAAGGCGCAATAGCAAGCGTATGCAATGCCTTCCCCCCTATGAAACTGCATTGTTTCCAGACGCGGGTAAATAGTAAGCACACCAAAACCTTGCATCCAGCCCCAAATGCATACTAGTGCCATTGCTCCAAGAAACAATAGAACATACCAATCTCTACGATCCATACGATAGATGACATAAGAGCTTCGTTTAGCTGCGCCATACCCTCTAGCTTTCATAGAATCAGCGGTCTGAAGCGCCTCCTCCAAGGACCAGGTCAACAGCACACGAACGAGCAGCATGCCATCCTTGCTCCGTTTTTTCAAGCTGCCTTCGAGAATCGAAACCCCTTTTATTCGTTGAACCGTAGTAATTTGATCCAGTCTCCGCAAGAAAAGCGGTACGAACCGAATCGACATCGAGGTTAGCAGTGCAGTTCGCGGAGCGACTCGTGAAAATAAATACATCCATTTCTCCGTCGTAACAATCTGCTGAAACGATACAAAGGCTAGTAAAATGCACAATAAAGATAGCATCATCGTCACACCATATAAAATAGCTTCCAACGTGATCGGCTGATCCATAAAATAAAATAAAATATGCCGCCCGCGATGAGAAAACAGCGGGTTAAGAACAGCAACTAAACCGCCCATTAGAACATAATAAGGAAGCAGCTTAAGCAGCCGCTTCCCTTCGCCATGAATGACAATAATTACCGTAATCGCAGCAAGTGACGTCAATAAGAAAACAGGATGAAATAAGAGCATGCCGAATGTAATGACTCCTGCATAATAACTGAAGCTCGTAACCGGATGTACCGAACCGAACGCACTATTCATCGAATTTTGCTCCTATATCCTCGCCAAGATCAGTCGTGTACAACCATTCAATAACATCACCTTCATTAACCTTGTAAACCCCGGCGCCCTTGTTAGGAAACTCACCGTTTACTCGGTACATCCAGCCGCTCTTCGCACCCAGATCGAATTCGTAAATATTATCGATGCCTTCGATATAAGCACCGCCTTTAACACCTCTGTATTCCATTTGTATTTTGTTTTTTCTCGTAATTTTCTTCAATACATCTAGAACGGTATCGTCCTTCTTGAACTCTACGGCTGTTGGTGCAAGCACCGTTCCCGTATCTTTGTCCGCGACAATTGAAATCGTAACCGTCTGCATAGGATTCGGCGTTGCAACAGGCGTGACGGGCTTCGCTGTAGCCGCACTGTCTGTTTTGGTTGGTTTCGCAGAAGTAGTAGGCTTCGTTTTTGGATCATCCAGTTTTGGCTCATTTGTCTGCTTCGGCTTCGGGGAAGGCGTTGCTTGCTTACCGCCAGCGTTGTCGGTTGCCTTCGCGTTATCTTGATCTTTATCTTCGCTAGGCAACTGCGTTGCCTCTGCCGTTTCTGATGCTGAAGTACTCGTTGGCTGCTCATCAGCGGCTTTCTCCGCTTCTTTTCCCACTTGTCCTTCGTTGCTGGTTTGCACTTGATTGGTATTGGAATTAACGCTTTGTGCCGGACTGGCACAGCCAGCTAATAAACCAATAAACAGCCATAGGATGATTAAGCTTGGTAACCATTTCTTGTAGATCTTTGCCATCGTCTCTTTTCTGCTCCTTTTTGTCTCATTCACACAAACCTTAACAATAAAAAAAAGACCCCCTTCTATTAGGGGATCTGCATGCCGAATGTAAGAATAGCAACCGTATATAACTAAAATATATGATGCGTCCTGCAAAACGATTACGCCTCCACATTCTTTACCCCCGAAGAATGAGAAACAAAATAAAAAAGGCAGGTTTCCTGGCTTGTGCGTCAACGCGATTCTCACACCTTCCCATCCTTGAATCGGACAGTGGCATTTGCAGAGAATCACTCTTCACATACAGTGGCGGGACCGCGCCGGCATTGAACCGGACTTCCCTATTAAGCAAACAAAAGCATGCTTTTGTTTGCACCTTCTCTATTCAATTATGCGATTATTTAATCAATCATATCGGGATTGCTGGGGTTTGTCTATATGGGATTTGAATGATTCGATCGCAAATAGCAGCTGCATCCTCTTGATCATGGGTGACGAACATACACGTAATTTGGGCTTTGTGAAGCAATCGCTTCAGCTCCTCCCGAATGCTTTGCTTTAAGTGTGAATCCAAACTGCTAAATGGCTCATCCATCAACAGCATCAAGGGAGACGGGGCAAGCGCACGAGCAAAAGCAACACGCTGCTGCTGACCGCCGCTAAGCTCATGCGGATAACGCTTGACGAAATCATTTAACTGTATCAGCTCCAGCATTTCATCCAGCCGTTTGAATCTATCTTTTCTTGATAATCGATGTAAACCAAATAATATATTTTGACCGACAGTCAGATGAGGAAACAACGCATAATCCTGAAACACCATGCCTATGCCGCGCTGCTCAGGCTGAATAAACTGCTGATCATCTACTAAAACCCTGCCGCCAGCGGCAATACGTCCCGAGGCAGGAATCTCAAGCCCGGCAATAATCCGCAGCAGCGTGCTTTTCCCGCAACCGCTTTGACCAAGCACTCCAACAACTTCACCCTTCTGCATTTGCATCGTAAAGTTTTCCAATACACTCTTTTTCCCATTGTCATAGCTAAAAGAAACGTTAGTCAGCTCAAAAAAGTTCATCTGGATTTCTTCTCTCCCAACCGATGATAAACAAAAACAGTTGCCATTCCCACCGTGATTATGAATAAAGACGGTACCGAAGCTTGATGAATTTGCTCATCGCTTGCATATTGATAGGCTTTTGTCGCTAGCGTCTCAAAATTAAACGGGCGCAGCAGCAGCGTCAGCGGCAGCTCCTTCATAATTTCCATAAAGGTAAGCAGGAAGCCTGCTAATATGGATCCTTTTATTAAAGGCAAGTCAACTTTGAAGAAGGTAGCAGTCATACCGATGCCGAGCGTTCTGGAAGCTTCAGAATAACGATTGCCTATTTTATCAAATCCCGCTTCCACCGCATTAAATCCTACACCAAGGAAGCGGATTACATAGGCGAAAATAAGCATTACGAGCGACATGCTGAGTACGAGCTTGCTCGATCCAAAACCTAACCATGAATAGACGCCGCTTAATTGATGGTCTAGGGAAATAAACAAAGCAAGCACGCCAATGGACAAAACAGCACCCGGGATAGAGTAGCCCATTAAAATTAGCTTTGTTGCTGCAAGCGACAAAAGCGATCGATTCAGGCTCCGGCTTACATTGGCGACAATAACTGCAAGCAGCATCAACACGGTAATCGCAACAATGGAAACCAAAAGCGTGTTTGAGACGAGCTGCGCAAATTTGCTGTTCAATACATCTTGATATGTCCATGTCGCCCAAACGAGGAGCTGAACTACTGGAATAGCGAACGAAAGGGCAAATATAACCGTGCTCACAAAAATAGCAGCAGCTGTCCCTAAATAGGATAACTTCCTTCGTTTAAGCGGATTAAGCTTGCTTGTCGCGGAATGATACATTTTTCGCCTGCGAAGCAGTCTCTCCATAATAAACAATCCAATAATAGCGCTCATTAGGAGCGCAGATAATCTCAGGGCAGAATCAACGTCATACATACCAAACCATGTTTTGAAAATCGTTGCAGTAAACGAAGCAATGCCAAAATGTTTTGTTACTCCAAAATCATTCAGTACCTCAAATGCGACGAGGCTGGCTCCGCCGATAATTGCAGCCTGCGACAAAGGCAATACGATTCGGAAAAAGATATGAAGCTGCCCTTTGCCGAGCAATCTTGCGTTTTCTATGAAAGCTGCGCTTTGCTTCTCCATAAAGGTTTTGGTCATCAAATAAATGTAAGGAAATAAAAACATTGAAAATATGAAAATAGCGCCTTTCATGGACAATATATCAAAATAAGCTTGGTTAGGGG
>NZ_JBFTSN010000379.1:0-6229 GCF_056400045.1 Paenibacillus sp. 01L418 | reverse complement strand
GTTACATGCCAGAGCTGTCTCGATTTGGAAGCGCCATCCATTCGAGCTGCTTCATATAAGCTTGGGTCAATCCCTGATAATGCGGCAAGGTATAGTATCGCTCCCCAACCGATGTCCTTCCATATTTCAGACGAGATGACCAGCAGTCTTCCCCAAGCAGGCTCCGTTAGGAAGGAGATGGGATCAAAACCGTTTTCCTTCAAAATCATATTGAAAAGGCCATCACCCGGAGCCAATAATGCAACCATCAATCCATAAACAATGACCCAAGACAGAAAATGKGGTAAATAAGTAATGGTTTGTACGATTTTCTTAAACCATTGGGTATGAACTTCATTAAGAAGCAAAGCAAGTGCGATGGGAGCGGAGAAACCGAACAATAGCTTATACAACGATATAATTATCGTGTTTCTCATGATGTCCCAGAAATAAACGCCGTTAATAAAATCTGTGAAATTTTTGAATCCGACCCACGGGCTATCCCATAACCCCAAAGCCAGATTGTAGTTTTTAAAAGCAATAATGATTCCGGCCAATGGGATGTATTTGAATACGGCAAAATAAACCAATGCCGGAATTAATAGAAGGTACATCATTTTATACTTTTGTATGGTCCTTAACCACGAATTCCGCTTTTTGGAGAGGGGAATAGCTTCCGCTGCCAATTTCGATTGCATGTCATCACCTCGTCTTTATTTATATTTGTATAATAGCACCCCCCTATCAGATAAATTTCTGTCATTTCAAGAATTTCTTATAAGATATTAAGTAAGTGGGCCTTCGATAGTTCTAAGTAAAAGATTTCTTCTAAGATCTGCTCAATAAAGTAATTCTCTACTGTGCTTTACAACGAAGGTGAAGGCACCAATCGATTATTTATCCTTTAAAAATAAAAAAACCGCCCTATAGGCGGCAAAACTTCTATTTGCACTATTCATTTGTTCGTATCAGATCAGAGGTGTGCTTAAAGTGAGCTTTATTGGATTTCAGACTCGTCAGTAATTAGCTTAAATAATAGGTTAACATTCACTATGGCGACTTATAGCTTATCAAATTCCACATCGTATTTATTGAAGATGATTTTATATTTATTTTCGAATATAGTCCATCGCTTTTCTGTTCCGTACTTTTCCTGCAATGCCTTCAAATAATGTTTAGCCGCTGCTATATCATTGGATTGTAACAGTAAATGAAAGCTCTCTTCACCCAGATGTAGAAATGGTCCTGAAGTGTAATATTCAACAAGGGATCTGGCACTGGTCATCGTATCATAGAAATGAATAACCTCTTCTACTCCACTTAACAGCGTTTTTCTTAAATCATCCATATTCGTATCAGGAGTGATTGAAAAACGATCTGGAACAGACTCAACAATTTCTCCAATTCTTGCTCTGAAGTGACACTCCGCTTCTTGGGGAGCAGTCAGAATTTCCCTCGATTGTATCAGTGCCAAATCCGGTGCATAAATACCGCAGTTCACATAAAACATTACATTGTCCGCTGAATTGCCAGAAGACTTTTGGAAATTGAACATGTAGATAAGGTTTTCTGTCGTCTTATTGAAATTCAAACTCTTCCTCATGAAGCCACGCTTGGAAAGGAACGGCTTAACGTCAAGCTTAATCATATCGTTAAAGAGCTGCTGCAACATGATCCCTCCTATAAGATTAATCGTTTCCATTACAATTTTGTTAAGAGTTTCAAAGATATTTTCTTCTATTACGACTACTAAATACTTGTACAAATAAAACGGAAGATAATTATTGAATATTACTTCATAATTTCCAGCTTGTCCAAACATAAAATTGATTTGCTAATGAATTTTCTCCACATAGTAAACAAATTATTTTACAAAGTATTTGTTGACACTGAAATAATTGTATAATACATTTGTTTGTATACTTTATATACATATATATTTACAAAGTGAGGAGTGAAAATGGATAGGTTTATGATGGGTGGTCTTTGCAATAGGTTAGGCTGGCATCTGAGAAAGAAATGTATTTGAAGTAAATACTCAGTAAGCGAGTTAGAGGAGAATTTAGATGGCTTTATTGCTCAAAAATCGGGGAGCCATGCTGCTTCTGATGTTTAATTTATTTTTGGTCTTTGCTGGTATCGGACTGGTCATTCCAGTTATACCCAAATACATCACAATGCTTGATATCAACGGCAGCACTGCCGGCTTGCTTACCGCCTCCTTCGCATTTACACAGCTGGTTTTCTCACCACTGGCGGGACGGTTATCCGATTCCTTCGGACGCAAGCGCATCATTGTTGCCGGAATGATGGTCTTCGCTTGCGCCGAAGTTATATTCGGTTTGGCTGATTCTGCTCTGCTGCTCTTTGTATCCCGGATGATGGGCGGCATTAGCGGAGCGTTCATCATGCCTGCAGTTATTGCCTACGCGGCAGATGTTACTACCGAGGAAGAACGTGCCAAAGGGATGGGTTTTATCAATGCTTCCTTTTTGACTGGCTACATTATTGGTCCTGGTATTGGAGGCTATCTTGCGGAGTTCGGCATTCGCGTACCGTTCTATGCTGCAGGGATTGCCGGCCTGGTCGCTGCAGTTCTTACACCAGTTGTTCTGCGGGAATCGATGCCATCTACTGTAAAAAAAGATGAGATTAGCGAAAAGGCAATGTCTAATCGGGAGCCCCAAAAGAGTCTGCTCCAACAGTTGCGTTTCGCTTACCGCGAACCCTATTTTATAAATTTACTCCTTGTTTTCGTCATGTCCTTTGGGCTTGCCAATTATGAAGCAGTATTCGGCCTCTTCGTCGACCATAAGCTCGGCTTCACACCGAAGGATATTGCTTTCATTTTCACCTTTGCGTCCATTGGAGGCGCAGTCATTCAGTTATCCATTTTCGRCTGGCTCATCAACCGTTTCGGCGAAAAGCGAGTCATTACACTTTGTCTGCTCGCTTCAGGGGTGTTCGTCCTGCTGACGTTGTTCGTTCATCAATATTGGCTGATTTTTGCAGTTACTTTTGTTATATTCTTGTCCATTGATATTTTACGCCCCGCTATTAGCACGCAAATGTCCATGGTTGCGAATGAACAGCAGGGATATGTGGCAGGACTTAACTCTGCCTTTACCAGCCTGGGCAATATTATCGGACCGATAGTATTATATGTTACTGTGCTCTTTCACCGGACGAAATACATGAAAAAACAAAGACCTACCATCTCTGTCTCTTTTTATTTTTACAATAAAAATGGACATATCCGCTCTTCTAAAACGGATGTCCATAAATGGTATATAACACAATAAGAAATTACAGTAGCTACATTGATTACTTACGTTACCTCCGACAGTCTCAATCCTGTCCCTAGAATCTAAGAAATAATAACCGTGTGGATTGAAAATTAAAACTTAGACTGTCGTTTTTTTTTAATCTGACTTCATCCGTTATCGTAACCAACGCAAAATAACGGACTCATACTAATGTTCTATGCTGCAGTCACGATTATTGGCTGATCCTTTGTTATGATTATGGTATGTTCATGTTGTGCTGCAAAGCTATTGTCGGGGGTACATAAAGTCCATCCATCCGGCTGCTCAACGACATACCCAGCACCTGTAGATAAAAAGGGCTCGATTGTAATTACCATGCCCTCTTTCAATACCCGTTTATCGTGCTTGTTATAAACGGGTAGAATCTCTACTGGGGCCTCGTGCAGAGATTTGCCAATACCATGGCTGCACAGATCCTTAATTATATTATAGCCGCCTTTTTTAGCCTCGATTTCAATAATCCTTCCGATTTCGTTCAATTTCACTCCATGCTTAAGTGAAGAGATTACTTTCATCATTGTATGGTGTGTGTATTGACACAGACGCATTAGTGATGGCTCATATGGAGCTATCGGAAAAGAATGTCCAGCATCCGCAAAATAGCCGCAAAGTTCTGCAGAAACATCGATGTTTATTAAATCGCCCGGTTGGATGATTCGATTTCCCGGTATTCCGTGTGCAACTTCGTGGTTAACACTAATACATGTGTTGCCAGGGAAATTGTAAGTTATCTGAGGCGCCGACACAGCCCCATGACTTTTCAAAATCCGCTCCCCAATATCATCCAGTTCCTTTGTCGTAATTCCAACTCGCGTGTGACGTTTCATTTCATTAATCGTCAAAGCAACGATTTTGCCAATTTCTTTCAGACCATCAATATCGTTTTGTGATTCTATTGTCATAAAAAGCTCCTCCATTTTCCATCTAAACTTTATTTAATTCAAATTTATTTTAACACACAATAGAATATTTAATTATTGTAGTAATTAGGTGAGCTTTTGATGCGATTACCAATCTTCCCATTCTTCATACGGAGTATTAAACATATAAGTAAATAAATATTGCTCAAAGAGGCTGCCGTTTAATATCGGCAGCCTCGTCTTGTTGATTCTTACGCTATAGTATTGTTCGATTGTAGAACCAATGATTACATAAGCTTTTACGACTTTTATTGGCGTTGAATATACAATAATGCACCTATTAAAGTAACGTTATTTCGTCAGAACCAGCGGCAAACGATTGACCCCGAACATCATCCAGCTGTCCAACCGCTCTAGCGTGTGCGAACGATCTCTTGCGTAGTCAGGAAACCTACTAAGAAGTGTTTGAATGGCGATCTTGCTCTCCAAGCGGGCAAGCTGAGAGCCCAAGCAGAAGTGAATGCCGTGTCCCAATGCCAGATGCGGATTCGGGTTGCGATGGATATCGAATTTTTCCGGAGTATCAAATTGCTCTCCGTCATGATTGGCCGACCCGATCCAGAGGTTGACCATTTGTCCGGGCGAAAGCGTTTGGCCGCGCAGAACAGTCGTCTTTTTAACGATTCGAATCATCGTTTGAACGGGAGAGCAATAGCGAAGCACCTCTTCGATGGCTTGCGGAATCATGGAAGGTTCCTCGATGAGACTTTTCCTAGCCTCTCTGTCACTATCTAGGCACAGTAAGGCTGACGTTATAAGATTGGTCGTGGTTTCATTCCCCGCCACCAGCAGCAGAATGCAGAATCCGATGATCTCCAAGTCACTTAATTGCTTGCCTTCGACCTTTGCATGAACGAGATTGCTGATGAGATCATCCAGCGGGTCAAGCCGTCTTCGATTCATGATGTCGGAGAAATAGTCGCTCATTTCCTTCTGGCATTGAAAATAACGTTCGCCGTCATTCCCAACTAGCGAATCCGACCATTCCTTGAACCGGTCGCGATCCACGGACGGAATGCCCAGCATTTCGACGATGACGATGATCGGCAGAGGGCTCGCATAATCGAGAAGGGCATCCATCTTCCCCGCCTCTTCTGCTTGATCGCACAATTGCTGCGCAATCGATTCAATTTTCGGTGCGAGCGCTTCGATAGCCCGAGGAGTGAAAGCTTGCGAAACGAGCATACGCAGCTGTCGGTGTTTAGGTGGATCTTGCCTAAGAATGCTTGAGTTGATCGGCTCCATGGCGCTTTCCGTCCCTTTTGATGAATAATGCTCATGATCGGCAAATATCTTCTTTACATCTTCGTACTTGTACACGTCCCAAGTATTTTTCTCCGAATTGAACACGACAGGGGAAGAGTTTCGCATTTCTTTAAACCAAGACAAAGGTATCAGTTCGCTGTCAGTTTTCCAATTCATACGTCGCATCGCCGCTTTCCGCTTAGAATGAAATCAGTTCAACATACCATCTGGCTTGCCGCCGGGGGTCAAAAACAACCCGGTCGTAATAATCTGATAAAGAAAATGTTCAAGATCGTCGCGGTTTATACTACTGCCATAGGTTAGAAAATAATCGCAGGAACTGTTGAGCAATCCGACAATTCCCGCAGCAGCCAAGCTGCAATTGACATTGATCATTACCCCCTCTTCCCGGCTTCCTTCCAGCACCTCTGCAATAAAACGAATATAGCCGAGCTTCAGTTCATTCAATTCCTCTAGTACTTCCTGATCAATTCCGTTCGATAATTCGTTGAACACGATATGTGCGAATCCGCTGGAATCCAGAAACAAGTCGAGATTGTGCCGGATGATTCGCCTGATTTGTTCTTCCAACGAAAGATCAGTTCGCAGCTCATTCCGTATTCGATCGGTAATGACCTGCAGTCCATCCATTACGATCGTCTTAAACAGCTGTGCTTTTCCTGGAAAATGATAATACAGCGTCCCTTTGGCAACCTTTGCTCTAAGTGCGATATCGTCCATATTAGCTCGGTGGTATCC
>NZ_JBFTSN010000378.1:0-6275 GCF_056400045.1 Paenibacillus sp. 01L418 | reverse complement strand
ATGCTAAAGAGTACCCATTACAAAAATTATGAAGTAGCAGAGAAGGTCGGCTACCAAGACCCGCGGTATTTCAGTCAAATCTTCAAGAAAAAGGTCGGGCTCTCGCCTAGTGAATATCGGGAAACGATTGGTAAATAAAAGCATCTCATCGAAAAAGGACTCTAGCGGCGGCGTGATCCAGCTAGAGTCCTTTTTCTCATATTTAAACCACAATTGCTAGTTTCGAATGTATTGCCTAGAGCCGAACATCGCTTTGCGGTCCGTTTCGATCCCTCATTTGTGCTTCCTCAAGCTCAGCATCCCAGTTTAGATGACGATATTCGGCGGCTGCGGCATCATTTTCGAACCAGTTCAAAAAATCTTTCCAAAGCGCAACGTCCCATCCGGCATCAATTTGTGCTGTCGAATATACGCTGTCACGCAGTCTAACGAAACCAAACACATCACGTACTTGGGATTTTTCCGCTTGTACGACCGTCAGCTCAGCTAAATGTGGCGGAATAAAAATAACGCCAGAAGGAGTGCCGAGTACTACATCGCCAGGCATACAAATAGCCTTGCCAATTCGTGTTGGAACGTTCATGCCTACCATTGTAACGTCTGCAATCGCAGTAGGATCGCTGCCTCGATAATACACATTGATATTATCGATTTCTACGATTTGCTGATTATCGCGAATACCGCCCCAAATGACAGCACCGCCGCGCTTCGTGCGTGTGGAAATAGCTGTAGATAAATTCCCGCCTACGTAAGTGCCGAGATGCACTTTATCAAACATATCCACTACTGCGACGTCATCTTCTACAAGCGAATCAATAACCCATTGATTGAAAAAGCCTTTTCGATTCTCTTGCTCATGTCCATAGTTAAGCAGCGTTTCATGCAGATCAGGTCGTTTAGGCACCATTACAGCTGTAACAGCACGTCCAACCATTATTTTATTCGGATGGACAATTTTGAAATCACCTTCGAACTGAAAGGCATAACCTCTGTTCCAGAGAGGGCCCCAGGCCTCCTCCAAAGTGATTTTGCGCATGCGCCTTAGAACATCTTCGGATACTTTAGGACGTCCATTCGGAAAGCGTTCACCCTCCCAAAGCGGCGTAAGCTGGATCATATCTTCCGGATTGTCAAATTTCATCTGAGCACCTCTTTCGCAATAGTGTGTTTGAAGGCTGCTGTTATTTGCTTTCTAAGTCTATTGTTAGGGACATTCCCATATTTGTCGATGCGACTTTCTTAAGGTATTTATGGGGTAATCTATGAATTTTTCACACTATATAAAATCAAACGATTTCATAATTTCTTCACCTTCATTCATGTAACCGCTTTCGTATAAAGTAAAGGAACATTATCTAGGAAAGGGGACGAGATGATTAGAGTGAATACAGAGACTGTTATACCTAAACGAAAGCAGGCAAAAACGAAGCGCAAACAGCAAGGAGCTGCTCATTTAGCCGGATACATTTTTATATCCCCTTGGCTAATCGGTTTTTTGCTGTTGACGCTTTGGCCCATTGCACAATCGTTTTATTTGTCTTTTACCGAATATTCTTTGCTGGAGGACCCGATATGGACCGGCACGGACAACTACACCAAAATATTTACTGGTGATTCCACTTTCACGAAATCGCTAAGCGTGACGTTTATGTTTGTATTATTCTCCGTTCCATTAAAGCTGTTTTTCTCCCTTATGGTCGCATTGGCACTCAATAAAAACATTCGAGGCATGAATATTTATCGGACGGCAATTTATTTTCCATCCTTAATCGGAGGAAGCATTGCGGTAGCAGCGCTTTGGCGCAATATGTTCGGGATAGACGGTTATATCAATCAGGTGCTCGCTTGGTTTGGGATTGAGGGGGTAGGCTGGATATCCAATCCGGACACCTCGCTTGGCACATTGATTTTACTCAATACGTGGCAATTCGGATCAACCATGGTTATTTTTCTAGCTGGTCTTAAGCAAGTGCCGCAAGAGCTTTATGAATCAGCATCTGTAGACGGTGCCGGCAAGGTAAGGAAGTTTATAAGCATTACGCTGCCGATGCTCTCGCCGGTTATGTTCTTTAATCTCGTGCTGGGCATTATCGGATCGTTTCAAACGTTTACCTCAGCGTTCATTATCACAAAGGGCGGTCCTATTAATTCGACCTATATGTACGCCATGTTCCTGTACGAGAAAGCGTTCAAGCATTATCAGATGGGCTATGCGTCTGCACTTGCTTGGATATTGCTCACAATTGTTGCGCTTCTCACGCTTATTAACTTCGCAGCCTCGAAATATTGGGTGTTCTACGAATCAGATGGGGGGAAAACCAAATGAATTCGCTGCGTTCGAAGCTGACGAGCCATTTGTACCTATCCCTGTTTTCTATTCTGATGCTGTATCCCGTCATCTGGTGGGCAGGCGCCTCTTTAAAAAAGACAGAGGAGCTCAGCTTGCCGACGATCTGGCCGAAGACACCCATGTGGAGCAATTACTGGGATGGCTGGCACTTCTCATCGGAATATACGTTTGCACATTTTTTTGGCAACACACTGCTTATGGAGCTGGGCAATGTCATTGGCGGCGTTGCCACTGCTGCAATTGTAGCTTATGGCTTCGGAAGGCTAAACTTCAAGCTGCGGGGCTTCTGGTTTTCCATTTTACTGCTGACCATGATGCTTCCAGGGCAGGTAACTGTTGTCCCGCAGTACATTTTGTTCAATAAGCTAGGATTTGTGGACAGCTACGTACCGCTCGTGCTCCCGCATTTTTTCGGAGGCGGCGCATTTTTCATTTTCTTGCTCGTGCAATTTATTCGCGGAATCCCGAAAGATTTGGATGAGGCCGCAACGATTGACGGAGCAAGCGTTTACGGAATCTTTTGGAGAGTGATCCTGCCACTGTTGAAGCCCGCACTTGTTACCGTAGCTATCTTCACGTTTATTTGGAGCTGGGACGACTTTTTTGCACAAGTGCTTTATTTAAGCTCCGTTGACAAATTTACTGTTGGACTGGCACTGCGCATGTTCATCGATCAATTCGACATTCAGTGGGGGCAACTGCTAGCCATGTCCTTGCTGTCGATCTTTCCTTCGGTAATCATCTTTTTCTTTGCACAGAAGCATTTTGTCGAAGGAATAGCTACTACAGGATTAAAAGGGTAAGGCATTTCATTTCACAAAGGAAAAGGGGATGTAAGACGATGAACAAAAACGGGTCAAGAAGCTTGGGGCTGTTGATGCTGGCATTACTGCTCGTATTGACCGCTTGCAGCGGAGGCGGAAGCAGCAATGGAGGGAAGCAAACGAATGAAGGAACGAAGAGCACAGCAAAGCCGGACGATGCAGGCGGCAAAGAAGCTGGCGCCAAAACAACACTCAGCATTATGTGGTGGGGGCCGGATGCCCGGCACGAGGCAACAAAAAAAGCGCTAGACATTTACTCCCAGCAAAACACGAACGTATCTTTTAAGCCGGAGTTTATGGCATGGGATGCATTCTGGCAAAAGCTTCCGACACTTGCTGCCTCGAAGTCCATAACAGATGTGCTGCAAATGGATGCTGCCTACATTCAAGAATATGTATCGCGCGGTCAGCTAGAGGATCTCTCTGACATTGACCTAAGCGGCATTGTTGATCCATCCGTTATTTCTAATTTGCAAATAGATGGAAAATTGTACGGTATTCCACTCAGTCAGAATGCGCAAGGCTTAGCATTCAACAAAGCGGAGCTGGAGCAATACGGGATCACGCTTCCGCATAAGGATTGGACTTATGATGAATTTTTCCAGTGGGCAAGAGACGCACGGGCGAAGCTTCCTGATGGGAAATATCCGATAGGTGATACAACCACTTGGGATAGCTTCAACTATTACCAGACGTCGATGGGCAAACCGCCCGTTATGTCCGATGGCGGGAAAACATTTACGCTTGATAAGGATTTGTTTATGACCTTCTACCAAACGTATGAAGAGTTCCGCAAAACGAAAATCGTACCTCCTGCAGAAAAAGCTGCTTCATTTCTGGAAAATGACCCGCAAGCTGATCCAATGGCATCCGGCGTCGTAATGACAAGAGGTGCAACAACCGGCTCTGTCAGCGCTTTAGAGCAGCTTATGCCAGGAAAGGTAGGCGTAGTGAATCTTCCTGTTGGTCCTGCGGGCGGCGGCTGGGCGCAATCAACCATCTTCTTAAGTGTAAGCGCGAATTCCAAAAATAAAGATGAAGCGAAGAAATTTCTGAGATGGTTCGTTACCGATAAGGACGCAGGCAATGCGCTTGGTCTCACACGCGGCATTCCGATCAATCCTGACATTTATAAAGAGCTTGAGCCAACTCTTGAGGCTAAAGATAAGCTCGGCAAAGAAATATATGACCTTTCACTAGACAAGGCATTGCCGTTCTATCCGCCGGCAGCAGGCTTCTCCGAATGGGTTGATACGTATAAAAAGGAGATGGAGGCTGTAACCTTCGGCCAGCAATCGATTGAAGATGCCTACAAGAAAATAGACAAAATGGGCAAGGAATTGGCAGCAAAAGTGGCTGGTTAATAAACTATGGAGGTGGTATCTGGATGCAGCTAGCAGAGTTTTTCTCATCGCAACCCGCAAGATTATGGCTTTTGGCAAAGCAGCTTGGCATTGAATATGCAGTTGGAGGGCTTCCATGGGAAGAAAAGCACGAGAAACCATGGGATCTGATGCCGCTTATTCGCATGAAACAGAGGTATGCTGATGCTGGTCTTACGCTTAACGTGATCGAATCTATGCCTCCGAGCAATGAGATTAAGCTTGGAACGGCAGGAAGAGACGCCGAGATCGAAGTGTTCCAGCAATTTATTACGAATATGGGTGCAGCCGGTATTCCTGTCCTTTGCTACAATTTTATGGCTCAGTTCAATTGGTTTCGAACATCGACCACCACACGGACGCGGGGCGGAGCACTAGTGTCCAGCTACGATCACAGCCTCATGGAGGATGCGCCGCTCACCGAGGCTGGCCTTATTAGTGAAGATCAGCTTTGGGAAAATCTTCAATATTTCATGGAGCGAATCGTCCCTGTGGCAGAGAAAGCAAAAGTGAAGCTAGCGCTACATCCCGATGATCCTCYGATTACACCAATCAGAGGTGTATCGCGTATTTTGACAAGTGCAGCTGCCCTGCAGCAAGCAATTGATTTAGTTCCAAGCGCCTATAACGGCATTACCTTATGCCAAGGAACACTCGCAACGGCTGGAGAACATATTCCGAGCGTCATCCGCCATTTTGCAAAGCAGGATAAAATGTTTTTCGTCCATTTCCGTGATGTGAAAGGAACGCCGGAAAAGTTTGAGGAAACGTTCCACGATGATGGGCAAACCGATATGCTCGAGGCGATGCATACGTACTATGAAGTAGGCTTTAACGGGCCAGCAAGGCCAGATCATGTGCCGACGATGGAAGGCGAGGATAATGCGAATCCCGGATATGAGCTGTTGGGACGCTTATACGGTATCGGTTATATCCGAGGTTTAATGGAAGCAGCTGCTGCTGCGCGATTAACAAATGAAGCTAAGACGAGTGTTAACATTTCGGGATAACCTCCATACCTTCATAAAGCAAGCACCTTCAACTCCACATATCGTGTGGAACTGGAGGTGCTTTTTATAATGCTCATATTTGCTCAAAGCGCTATCGTTACTTCAAAACATGAAAAAACGGAACGCTATTAAGCGTCCCGTTTTGATCCCCACAGTATTAACGAATTAGCTCCAAAGCCGATCATTGGAATGGTAATGATTCCAGTTGTCCGTATGCTCCCACAGCCCTGGGATTTTTGGATGCAGATGCTTTGCTAGTACCTCATCGTTCAAGTCGTCAATGCCCAGACCAGGCGCATCTGTCAAATGAATGAAGCCATTCTGAACAAGCTTGTTCGGAAGCTTGCTGCTAATGATAATATCATCCCACCATGACACTTCACAGGAATGATACTCTAGTGCCATAAAGTTCTCTGTCGCTGCTGCTACATGAGCTGCTGCGAGACAGGCGATAGGGCTCTCAGCCATATGGATCGCCATGGCCACACCGTATTCCTGTGCCATATCACCAATTTTTTTCGTTTCCAAAATGCCGCCAGTCGTCAGAACGTCTGGATGTATGACCGACACTCCGCCAGCTTGGAGCAGCGGTTTGAAATTTTCTTTCAAATAAATATCCTCACCTGTACATATTGGCGTTGCAACAGCTCGGGCGAGCTTCGCATACTGCTCGGTATACTGCCATGGAAGCATATCCTCCATCCAAGCC
>NZ_JBFTSN010000377.1:0-6289 GCF_056400045.1 Paenibacillus sp. 01L418 | reverse complement strand
GATCTGACGATCGAGCAAGGTCAAGAAGCAGCGCGCCAAGTCGTTATCAACCTGCTTGCGGCGATGAAAACTCACCTAGGCGACCTTGACCGTGTCGTAAAAATCGTAAAAATTCTTGGTTTCATCAACAGCGCTCCCGGTTTCGGCGATCAGCCTTATGTGCTGAACGGCGCATCGGATCTGCTCATAGAAGTATTCGGAGAAAATGGACGCCATGCAAGGTCCGCGATTGGTACAAGCGACCTTCCATTCCATACGCCAGTTGAAATCGAGCTCATTGCAGAGGTTCGTGAATAGCATAAACAAGCAAAACCCCCAAGGCTCAGGCACTTGGGGGTTTAATACTATTTCAATTAGTGGAAAACGCATTGATTCCGATTTACAAGCAAGCTTTGTTGACTACCAGCATACAGCGCGGGAAATAATAACAAGCAAAATGAAAAGTACCAATATAATACCGATACCAGTTCCCCAGCCGCCAACTCCAGCTCCACAATTGCTAACACCTGCAACTGGATAAGAAGGTCCGCAATTTCCTGCGCCAACCCCTGCTACTCCATAGCCCATTTGTTCATCTCCTTTTTACTAAGGTACAGTATCCTATGATTTTTAGTAAAAAAGGTATAGGCTATTTCGTAAAATGTGCTCCTGCTCATTTTTTATGCCCGCCCACACTTTCTTGCAATGACTAAACGCCTCTGCTCTAGTGAACAAGTCTATTTATTCTGGCTATCGATGAGCGTCAAAATAAACGTCAATGCTTCTGCACGAGTAGCCTTTGCCTGTGGTTCAAAGCGATTGCCGCTTCTCCCCTTAAGCAGATTGCGAGAAACAGCAGCCGCTACAGCCGGCTTAGCCCAAGCTGGTATTTGCGAGGCATCCGCAAAACGAATTGACGGGTTCTCGTCGAGCGGAAAACCAGATGTACGCATCGTCATTGCCACCATTTCCGCTCTTGTAATATGGCGGTTTGGCCGGAATGTACCATCGTCATAACCGCTAATTACCTCAGCATTCACAGCCTCCGCTATGAACGCCTCTGCCCAAGCTGGAAACTGTCCCTTGTCTTTAAAATTAACTTCCTTCGCTTGCTTAGCATTCAACTCGAATGCACGGCCGATCATAGCAACAAATTGCGAACGCGTTACCCAACCATTAGGTTGAAAAGCACCGTTCTCAAAGCCTGTTACGATACCAAGCGAAGCCGCTCTTGTAATATTTGCCTCAGCCCAGTGGCCTTTTATGTCACTGAAGGATACTGGCGTCGAAGAGCTTAAGAGCAAAGCCAGCTTCGCCGCATTTTTCAGCTGAACCGCCTTGACCTGGCTATCGACCAGCTTTGCTTCTACCAGCTCAACGCTCGCCTTTCCACTCGCAACTCCCTCAAAAGTAAACGTGGCAATAGCTGCCGATCCGCTCACTCCGCTATCCTTCCCAATCTTCGTATGAGCGAATGTTATAACCCCATCCTTATCAATCGGTGAAATGGGCATTCCTTTCCACGCTGCTGTTGCCTGTTTGAATTTAAGTTTTGCTGTGTTGTACTTCAGTTTAATCTCGAAGCCATATAAATCATTTAATTGCTCCCCTTTTACAACGACCTCAACTGGTTGTCCGACTGCCGCTTTTTTCTGATTGACGGTAAGCGACAACGTTGCAGCCGCAGCATGTGCAGCAGGCAGCAAGGCTGAGCGGCCAACGCCCGTTAGCGTAGAGACGCCAGAAAACAACGTCATCACTATTAACAAAATTGCTATTTTTTTCACTCTTAACAACATGTCCATTCTCCTTCCAAATCGTGCTTTTCATTATGTTCAATAGGGAGCGTGCTAGTGAAAAGGCTGACAGCAGCTTAACTAGCGCTTGTCAGCCTTTTTCTTTATACAACTATTATGATTTCGGCTCGCTCTTGCTGTCGTAGCGGTTGCTCCACTCTTTTAAAATAGTGTCTCTTTGTTTAGCCGCTTCTTGCAGATCGTATTTGATTAATTGCTCAATCGGGTTTTTAGTATAACCTTCTGGAATGACGCTAGTGTCACTCTTCACAGCTACGATCGGATAGTTTTTGCTATATTCAGCCATTGCATCGTCTGTAATTGCCCAGTCCAAAAACGTCTGTGCAGCTTTTTTCATTTTCGATTTCTTAATCATCGCATTTGCCTCAACATCCCAGCCTGAGCCTTCTGCCGGGAACACTACTTCAACTGGCGATCCGCCGCTTTTTTCTTTAATTCCGCGGTATCCGAAGGAGATCCCGATTGGATATTCACCAGTACCAGCCATTTTTGCCGGCTTCGAACCTGAGTGCGTGTAGATGCCAATGTTCTCATGCAGTTTGTCCAAGTATTCCCATGCTTTATCAGCTCCAAGCAGCTGCGCCAAGCCCGATACCGTGAGGAAACCCGTTCCAGATGATGCAGGGTTAGGCATCGTGATTAAACCTTTATATTCTGGCTTAAGCAGATCCTCGTAAGTTTTCGGTACGGCCAAACCTTTTTTCTCCAGCTCAACCGTATTAGCAATAAAAGCAGTCTCCCATGCATCAATGCCTACCCAATGCTCCGGACTTCTAGTATCTTTAAACTCAGCAAGAATCCGATCTACGCCAGCAGGAGAATAAGGCTCCAGCATGCTGTTTTGATCCAGTACTAGCAAGCTTGTTGCTGCAACGCCCCACACGACATCCGCTTGCGGATTTTCCTTCTCAGCAAGCAGCTTAGCCGTAATGATACCTGTTGAATCACGAACAATATTCAATTTGATGTCGGGGTATTTTTCATAAAAAGTTTTCAAATACTCTTTAATAAGATCATCCTCAAGCGCAGTGTATACGGTAAGTTCTTTGCTATCCGTATCAAGCGACGATTCTGTTGATTCTGTAGCTTCTGTAGTATTGCCCATTTTGTTATTTCCTTTATTGCTCGATCCTCCGTTACCTCCGCAAGCGGATAAAACCGTAACAATAACTATCATGCTCACAAGCAGAAACCAGCTTCTTTTCATTTTTTTCTCTCCCTTTGTTTGTTCTTCTTCTCTATTCCTACTATATGCTTGTTTGTTTAACGCACTGTAAAATACAAGTAAATAAATTGTTTTGTTTTTGATTTCCACTAATTAGATGTGTTTTTCCTTTGAGTAATTTGCATTTGGTTGGTATAAAAAAAGAACCTCCAAGTCTTATTAGACTCGAAGATTCCTTTGCCATAAACAGCTATTCTGCTACAATCCAGTGCACATCCTGATCATCAAGCTTGGAACGCCAAGCCTGCGGAGGCGCTACATCGCTAATAATCATATCAATCTCTTTAAAATCGGCAATCTTATAAAAATGGTTCGTCCCAATCTTCGTATAATCAGCTAACACGATTGTTTGCTTGGCTTGTTTCATGAAAGTTCTAGCCAACACGCCGCGCTCATCCTCATAACTTGTTACACCGCTATCAATCTGTAAGCCGTCAGCAACGATAAAAGCTTTGTCCACATTAAAATTGGACATAAACTCCATCGCAAGCGTACCGGATGTCCGGTAATGCTTCGGGTTAATGCGACCGCCAATAAGCACGATTTCACCATCAAATATATTGCGATTTTTGTAGCCAATCAGCAAGTTTAAGGTATAAACGGATGTAACAAGAACGGTAAGTTGTTTTTTGTAAGCAAGTGAATCGATCATTTGCAGCGTGGTTGTTCCATCGTCGATGACAACAACGTCTTTATCTTGAATGAGAGAGGAGGCAGCTCGTCCGATCCTTCTTTTCTCTTCAGCCTGCTGCACCTCGCGCCGAACATAAGCGGGCTCTTCCCGCTCCACATTAATCTTAACGGCGCCGCCGTATACTCGCTTGAGCTTAAGCTCATCCTCCAGCTCCTCCAAATAACGGCGGATCGTTTCCGATGATACATCAAGCGCCTGCACGAGCTCCGGCGTTCGAACCTTTCCTTTTAGCTGCAGCATATTAATGATGATCTGCTTCCGCTCTTCTCCGGCTAGCGACATCTCTATTTCCCCTTCGTCTTCAGCTTAGTCTACTGTTTTGATTATTAATCGTATTCTAGCCTACTTCAACTAAACTCTCAATCTTTTCATGAATGAGAATGCCGCGCTTGCTTAGCTGTTCAAATATAATGCTCGGTTCAAAAGCTTCTTCCGGTGTGATGATTCCTGTTTGATCTTTGCATAACGTCTGACCGCTCGCAATAAGCTCCGTCGCTATCGCAAGTGGAATGCCGACGTTTCTAGTGTACGCACGGAGTTTCTCCCAGCCCTCTACTGAACCATCCGATGCAGGATGTGTATGGGTAAGTGTATGTTTGCAAGCTTCGCCAGTCTGTGCCGATATCCCCGTTACTTCAATATGAAGAGAATAACCGTATAATTCTGTTTCATGGCCTTCCTGCGATTCGAATAAGTATTGCCCAATCGCATCCATAATGCCAATTTCCTGGCCTGCAATGTTTATACGATCGTTGCGCATAAACCCATAGTCATATAACGCACGGACGAGTCTCATATTTTGCTGAGGCCATGTACCGCGTACTTCAATTAACTGAACCTCCTTGCTCTCAAGCGCTTTTGCCAGCGTTCGTGTCTCTGCGTGCGGAATAATGTATTGAATCGATTTGCCGTAAGGCTCTGGCAGCTCAATTTCACGTGGACGAGCAAACGGCTCCACCTGAATGAATTGCCCCTTCTCATAAACTACGCGTCCCGGCAGCTTCGGATCATACTCATAAACCGTCGTTTCCGCTATCGATTTGGAGAATGCAATCGGCCGGTATGAGCCATGACTAACCCGTACCTCATGCACTTCCTTCAACTGATTAGCAGCATGCATCGCCATCATTTGCGTTACACCGGGCGTCATCCCGAAGCCAGGCAAACACATTTTTCCGTTGCGGACAAATACATCGTGGCTTGCATCTTCTTCGCCAAAGCCGTTCAAATTAATGCCGTGGCAGCCAGCCTCTGCAATACATGCCGTCGACAAGCCGTTTAATGTAATTGTAGTTCCATCCATTACAATATCGTAGCCGCGAAGCTGTTCTACCGTTGCCGCATGATCATGCACATTCACTCTGACTGCATTGACACGTTTATCATTCAGTGAGGCAGCAAGCTGCTGCGCCGCTTCCAGATTGAAATCACCAATCGTAATGACCTCAAATGAGGAGTACTGAACAAGGTCCAGCACCGCTTCCATACAAATTCGACCTGCACCGCCAAGACAAAATACTTTCATCGTCTTCACTCTCCTACTGTTCCTTGTCAAAGGATGAATAAATGCTTTTGATCACATGAACCAATCGTTCCATATCTGCTGGATTAACATCACCGATGCTGCCAATTCGGAAAGTCGGCTCCGAGGTCAGCTTCCCTGGATACAGAACAAAACCTGCCTTCTTCAAGCTTCCGTAAAATGATTCAAATGAAAAGTTAGCGCTTGGGTAACGAAATGCCGTAATAATAGGAGATTGCCACTCACGAGGAAGCAGCGCACTGAAACCAGTAGCCTCCATCCCCTCAGTTATTACTTGTTGATTGCTGCTATAACGAGCTTCACGAGCCGCGATTCCGCCTTCAAGCTCCAGCTCCTTCAGCGCTTGATCGAATGCGCGAACAACATGTGTCGGCGAAGTATAACGCCATTTGCTATTCGAGCGCTCCATCATGTCCCATTGGTCATACAAATCAAGCGATAAAGAGCGCGCATGGCCTTTGCATTTGGCAATGGCATCACGGCGGGCAACTACAAAACCAAAACCCGGTACCCCTTGTATACATTTGTTGCTGCTGCTAATGAGGAAATCAATGCCCAGCTCATCTATGTCCATAGCTACACCGCCAAAGCTGCTCATAGCGTCAACAATAAACGTGACATTATGGCGCTTAACAACTTGAGCTATTTCATTCAAAGGGTTAAGGATACCTGTTGTCGTTTCGCAATGTACGATGGCAACATGTGTAATCTGCGGATCATCCTTAAGTGCTTTCTCGATGACTTCCGGATTGATAGGGCTGCGCTCGTCAAAACGGATTGGCGTAACTGAAATACCAAGCACGTCGGCAATTTGAACCATTCGCTCGCCATAAGCTCCATTAACGGCAATAGCCAATTTACCGCCTTGCTTCGGCATCGCCGTGCCTATTGTGGCTTCCACGCTAAACGTCCCGCTGCCCTGCATCAATATAGCAGTATAGTCTTCTGCCGCCGATAGTGCAGCAAGCTTAACGATCCGCTCTCTTATCGAAGATACCAGCTGATTGTATTGATCATCCCACGTACACMAA
>NZ_JBFTSN010000376.1:0-6307 GCF_056400045.1 Paenibacillus sp. 01L418 | reverse complement strand
GAACAATACTGCTAAATTCATAAAAATATTTCTTTTCCTATATGATCTCATTCTACATGTAACTTTAAAGCTCATTAATTTCAGTACGATTATACATGTAACTCATATGAATATACATGGATGAGTACAATTATTTTCTCTACAATTAGACAATAGGTCATATAGAATGACTCAATTATAAAAAGCAGCTGTGGGTTAGAACCGCTTTGTGAGTTTTGGTGATAGACGGTATTTTCACATTCATATATAGTGTAAGTTATGATATTTTCGAAGAATGTAAGCGTATACGAGTAACCAATGAGGATATTTGCTTTCTTATTAGGTTATTTTCAGCTCAGAAGGAATTGCCAAGGGGAGATAAAATTGCTTAGAAAGTCTTTTTTTACAAAACTACTTATCGCTTATCTTATTATTGTATTCGCTTACACTATGATTGCGGTCTGCCTGTCTTTCTTTAAGGACAGCCAAAGAGTGCGATCGGAATTGAGTCAAAACCAGCAAAATTTCCTCATGCAATCTCGCGACAATATTGACACCAAACTCGGCGTTTCTTTCAACTTAATCGCGCAATTGAGATTAAATGAGCATGTTGTTAAATTCGCTGAAAAAGATCGTAATTACTATGAGATCACACAAACTTCTTATGCACTGCAAAATCATATAGACGCATTCTCTGAATTCGGCTATAGCATCGATCTAATGAAGACTAACGACGATTTGGTCATTACGCCACAAATTTCATCGGATAGAAGACGCTATATGGAAGATATGGGAATGACGAATGAGGATCTTGCACACTTAGGAACAGACAGCACGAGTCCAACCATAACACTATCGAGCAGCAAAAATATAATTTCGAAGAGCGATGAAAACGCATCGATAATAATCGTTAATCCGGAACGGGTAGGAATAGGAAATTCATTATTTTTTGTTGTCTCATTTTTTGAACAATTACTGCTACCGTCCCTATCACCTGATATGCAAGAAGCTTTTGCCATTATTGAGAATGGTCGATACGTTACGCTCAAATCAAGCTTTGACGATAAACGGGGGAAGCAATTGCTTGCCTATCCACTGCGAGAACTTGATGAACAGGCAACCGGGGATTATACGAAGCTATCCAATGATGAATTTGATTTTCATTTGATTCGCTCAAAAACGATGCCACAATGGACGTATATGTATGTTACACAGAACTACTCGTTGGTAGATTCCTTTTCACCGAATTTGAAAGGGGCTGTGCTTTTATTAGCCATTCTTATCTTTGTGGGACTAGCATTCGCCTATATGGTTTCCAAGCGCATGTACCGACCTGTCGGTCATCTCGTCGGATTGTTCAAAAGCTACGGGGAACCTACGGGAGCAGACGAATTCGCCTTCCTGAATGAGACGGTGACGAGTATAAGTAAGGCTAATGAACAGATGAAAACCGCGTTGCATGAGCACAGGCTTTCAATGAGAGACAAGTTCCTGCGGGATTTGCTCTATGGACTCGTTCCTCCTGACAAGGTGGATGATCTGCTAAATACACATCAACTGCAAAGCCTATCTACCGCTTTAAGTGTTTGCGTAGTTTCATTCTCGAACGATAAAGAATTGGAGGAGCAATATTCGAAAGACGCAATTCTTACGATAAAATCAAAGACTTCCTTGATCATTCATGAACAAATGAAAGTCCATTTCCCTTGCGAGCTGCTTGATCACGATTTCACCAAATTTGTCTTCATAATCAAGGATTCAGATACGGAATCCATTCAGAAGAAGCTCATGAAAGCGATGGCTCAAATCGAGGACGCACATGCGTACGGATTGACTGCAGCTGTTGGTAGGCCCGTAGCCTCTGCTGGCGAAATTGACCGCTCCTTTATCCAGGCGCTTGATACCCTGAAGAGGAAATCGGCAGTTGATAAGACTTCCGTCATTACTTATAAACAGCTCAGTCAAGTTCAGATGGTCAGCTATTATTATCCTATCGATACGGAGCGAGAGCTGATCAGCTATGTGATTCGGGGCAAGCGGGCAAATGCATTACATACACTAAACCTCCTTCTATCGGAAAATTTGGAGCAAAGACAGTTAACGCCGCAGCAGCTCGACCAGTTCTGTTTGCTTGTATTAGCTACTCTGAGTCGAATTATCCAGCAACTGAACATGTCCTTCGAAGAGTTTGTTCGAGCACACAAAGAATCTTTGGACATCGTTCAGAACGGCGAATCGAAGGAACGAATGGTTTCGGCCATCACGACCCTGTTTATCGCCATGATTGATACGATTGATCAGCAGAATGAGATGATGGATAATAGCACGGTCCAACGTATGATCGAATATATACATGACAACTACAACAAGGATTTATCGCTTAGCATGATAGCGGAGGAGTTTAACTTCTCTCCTGGTTACGTCAGCATCGCGTTCAAAAATCATTCCGGCGAAAATTTTAAAGATTATTTAAATTTTTATCGCGTGCAGCAAGCGAAAGAAATGATGCGCCAGCAGAAAGATATTAAGATTGGCGATTTGGCACTGATGGTCGGTTGCAACAATACGAACACGTTTATTCGAATGTTCCGCAAGTATGAAGGTTTAGCTCCCGGCCAGTACGCAAAGAAGCTTAGCGAGAAGTAGTAAGGCTTCATACAATGAGAATCGTTGATTCATAAAAAGCCGCCTAGCCTAAGTGCCAGGCGGCTTTTGTATGTTCGACTGACACTTTCCTCAATGAAGGGAAATTGTTGATACATGAAATAATGCACATTATGGACTACGACATAAAAAGTTGATGCTAGATGAAATAATGGCGATAGACAGCGCTTTCATTCGTATCTATAGTTTGAATTGCAACGCTGACCTTTCAAATGGGAGCGCTCCTAAGGAAATCAGCTAAACATCATTGCGAGAGGAGAAGAGGATGCGTGCTGCTTAACTTTAAACAAATAAAAGCCAACCTGATCAGGGACAGTTATCTTTATCTGCTCCTGATACCGTTCCTGGCTTGGTATATCATTTTTGCGTATAAGCCGATGTATGGCTTGCAAATCGCCTTTAAGGATTTCAGTGTATATAAAGGAATCGAAGCGAGTCCTTGGGTTGGGTTTGAACATTTCGAGACGTTTTTTAAAAGTCCGTATTTTTGGCGGCTATTAAAAAACACCGTGTTGCTCAGTTTTTATCAATTGCTGTTCGCATTTCCTGTACCGATTATCCTCGCTTTGTTACTAAACGAATTGAAGAGCGGGATTTTCAAAGCAACGGTGCAGACTTTTACGTATTTGCCCCATTTTATTTCGGTCGTTGTCGTAGCTGGGATTGTTACCAACTTTTTGGCTCCTAGCAACGGTATTATCAATATCCTCATTGAGATGGTAGGGGGCGAAAAGCAATACTTTCTGACCAATCCCGATTATTTCCGTACGATTTTTATCGGGTCCATGGATATTTGGAAGGAAGCGGGATTTGGTACTATCATCTATTTAGCCGCTTTGTCTGGTGTCAATCCTGCCTTGTACGAAGCAGCGGTTATCGATGGAGCTAATAGATGGAAGCAAACATGGCATATCACGCTTCCCGCAATCATTCCGACGATCGCAATCATGCTTGTCATGAAGGTGGGTTCCATGCTGGAAGTTGGATATGAAGCGATCATTCTTCTATATCAGCCGGCCACCTATGAGGCGGCCGACGTTATTAACACCTACGTGTACCGGTCTGGTCTTCAGGATGCACGTTACGACCTGGCGACAGCGGTGGGACTGTTCAATGCCGTCGTTGGATTTATTCTCGTCGTATTTGCCAACAAGATGAGCAAGAAGTTAACGGAGACTGGATTATGGTAGGTGATGGAAGATGAAAAAAACCAGAGGCGAAAAGCTGTTTTATATTTTTAATTGTGTATTTCTTGGAATTATCGCTTTGCTTGCGTTGTACCCGTTTGTCTATGTCTTATCTGCATCCTTAAGCTCCTCCCAATCGGTCGTTACAGGCAAGGTGATCTTGCTGCCGCACGATATTAACTTTGACTCCTATGCAAAGGTACTATCGGAAAAGGGAATTTGGATTGCCTATTTAAACACGTTTTATTACACCATATTCGGTGTAATCGTCAATTTAATTCTCACCATTTGTGGTGCCTATGCCTTATCCAAGAAACGGGTTATGGGGCGTACGGCCATCAGCTTCTTTATCGCGCTGACGATGTGGTTCCAACCCGGCATGATTCCGACCTATCTTAATTTTCGAGATTTGAACATGCTCGACAGTAGATTTACGATTATTATCGGTTTCGCGATTACGACTTTCTATGTCTTCCTCATGAGAACGTTCTTCCAGACCATTCCGGAGGAACTCGAGGAGGCGGCTAAGGTTGATGGTGCAAATGATCTTACGATCTTATGGCAAGTGTATTTGCCGCTGTCCAAAGCTTCGCTTGTGACGATCGGATTGTTCTATGCGGTGCACCGTTGGAACGGTTATTTCTGGACGATGATCCTGCTGAGAGACGAGAACAAGGTACCGCTGCAAGTCCTGCTAAAGAAACTCATCGTAGAGATGAACGTGAGCGACGAGATGGGCAATATGGCGGTATATTCAAAGGAAACAATTATTTATGCAACGATCATCGTCTCCATTATTCCGATTGTTGCAGCCTATCCCTTCATTCAGAAATATTTTGTCAAAGGCACCATGATCGGCTCCGTCAAAGGCTAGTGGCTGCTTCAATCTTTTATTATGAAATCAAGAAACCAATATTGGGAGGTCATAAATATGGGTAACAAAAAAAGGATAAAAGCATCTGCATTAATCATGGTAACAGTCGGTATGCTGCTAGCGGGCTGTAGCAACAATAATGTGCCGCAAAATAGTGGAAGTCCTGCGAATAATTCAAAAGAAGCGGATACAAAGCAGCTATCCGGGCAACTGATCGCAAAAGACCCGCTTGAGCTGACGATCCATATGCACTACTCAGATAAGTTTATTTTCGACGATAACTGGCCCATCTTCAAAGAAGCGGCAGCGATGACCAATATTAAGTTGAAAGGAACGGCATCTAAAGCTTCGACGAACAGTAAAGAACTGTTCAATACAATGATGGCTTCCGGGAAAATTCCTGATTTGGTTCATCATCAAATTAAGGAGCAGTACGACAGCCTTGGGGTTGAAGGAGCCTTTCTTGAGTTAGATGGACTGATTGAAGAACATGCCCCGAACATTAAAAAGTTCTTTTCCGAACATCCTGATGCAGCCAAATATATGAAAGCCAATAACGGCAAAACGTATTTCCTTAACTTTACGCCGGACGGACCGGCTGCTAGGGGCTGGTTTGTACGCCAGGATTGGCTGGAAAAACTGGGACTTGAGCAACCGAAAACGGTAGATGAGCTGTATGCACTATTGAAAGCATTCAAAGAAAAGGATCCGAACGGCAACGGAGCAAAGGATGAAATTCCATATTTCAGCAGGTCGAAGCTGGATGGAATTTACGACCTGCTGATCCAGTGGGGTGTGCAGGGCGGGGCCGATGCAGCCAAACGTGGATTTTACGCGGACAACGGTGTCGTCAAGTACGGCATGTATGAGCCAGGATATAAGACGGCAATCGAAAATATTGCGAAGTGGTACAAGGAAGGCTTAATTGATAAAGAAATTTTCACCCGCGGAGCGAAAGCGCGTGACATTTTGCTCGGAGACAATGTCGGCGGCATGACGCACGATTGGTTCGCCAGCACGGCTAATTTCAATGATATTCTTGCGTCTAAGATTCCTAGCTTCTCCTTTGTTCCGATGACGCCCCCAGTGAATACCGCGGGCAAAGTCGTCGAAGAGAGTTCCCGTAAAGGGACGCATGCGAGCGGATGGGGAATCTCAGCGAGTRCCAAGCATCCCGTCGAAGCGATCAAATATATGGATTTTTGGTTCTCCGAGGAGGGTCGGAGACTGATGAACTTTGGCATCGAAGGAAAGGACTATGACCTCGTGGACGGCAAGCCGAAGTTTAAAGACTCCGTATTGAAAAATAAAGAAAAGACAGTTATTCAACAGCTTCAGGAAGAGGGAGCTCAGATCGAGCTGGCCTTCCATCAAGACTATGCTTACGAAGAACAATGGACAAACGCGACTGCGTTGAAAGGCATCAAGGAATACATTGACAATGGTTATATTATGCAGGCCTACCCGCCGATCTCGTATACGGATGAGGAACGGACCAAATTTGAGGAGCTAAACGCGGGCGTATTGACCTACGTCGAGGAAAAGCTGCAGAGATGGGTGCTCGGCGTAGAACCGATCAACGATGAGACATTCAGCAAGTATA
>NZ_JBFTSN010000375.1:0-6311 GCF_056400045.1 Paenibacillus sp. 01L418 | reverse complement strand
CGCAGCTTCGCGCGAAGCAGTATCGCCAGCATTAACCCAAGCGCCGCTTGAATGCCCACTGTAAAAATAAAGAACACGAGATTATTTCGCAGTGCGATATGGTAAGACTTATCGTCAAACAGCTTGATATAGTTATCAAAGCCGATATATTTCATCTCCGAGTCAATGCCGTTCCAAGAATGAAAGCTCGTATAAACCGTAAATCCTATGCAATAGTACAAAAATAAACCCGATACGATAAGAATTGGTAAAATATATAAATAAGCTCTCCATCCGGAAAGAACAGAACGATTGCCGTTCATGGTGTATCACCCCTTCATTTACCTATCAAATATCCGATTTTGAGTATAAGAAAGAGCATGAATACCAACACGCATATCCATGCTCTTTATCTGCTCTAAATCTTATTGCTTGCTAAAAATTCGAATTTACTTGCGGTCAATACCATCGGAAACCTTCTGAATATCTTTAAGCGAGGTTTCAATGCTTTTACCTGCTGCAACATCCTGCATCGCTACACCAATCGCATTCGTAAGCTCAGGGTAATCAAGCAGACGTTTGCCTACTGCATTTTCGATTGCATCGTTTACCGTTTTGATYGCTTCACGCTCGGATTCGAATTTAAATTGATCAAGCGATTGAATTTCAACGCCAATCTTAGCTGGTGATCCTTGAATGAAATCAGCCATAATTTGTTGGCCTTCGCCTTGTGTCATAAACTCAAGCAGCTTCCAAGCCGCTTCCTTGTTTTTGGAGTTCTTGTTGATTGAAAGTGCTGTATCTACGCTGGCAACCGCTTTGGATTCGTTTGGTCCGATTTGCGGAAGCAAGAAAATGCCCGTTTCATCGTTTTCAATCGCTGTTCCGTCTTTCTCTCCGCCTGGTAGGCTGAAGCCTGCATGCCAAGAACCAGTCAAGAACATCGCAGCTTTACCAGAATAGAAGTATTGGTCACGAGCATCTGGGTAAGTAGACAAGCCCAAAGCTCCGTCTTGCATCACTTTATCTGTGAATAGCTTGCTCCATGCTGTCATCGTGTCGACGAAAGCTTGATCGGTCCAAGCTACTTTGCCTTGCTCTGCTTCATAGATTTTGCCTGGCGCGAATTGATTGCTAAGCGCTACGAACATATCAACGTCATGCCAAATGTCCTTCGCTCCGAAAGCTACAGGCACGATGCCGTTGCCTTTCTCACGAATAGTCGCATTTACAGACAACCACTCTTCATACGTTGCCGGCACTTTTGTAATGCCCAATTTATCAAAAATCGTTTTGTTATAAAGAACAAATTCTTGGCCAGTCAAGTTAAGCGGCAGTGCAACCATTGTGCCGTCTTTTGCTCTTACTTGATCGATAGAAGCTTTAACGAACTTGTCCTGCCAGCCAGTACCCCAGTTCGTATCCGCAAGCGCTTCGATAGGCTCTAGCGTGTTGGCATATTGGTTCAGCATGCCTCCAACTTGCATACCAAGAAGATCCGGACCTTCGTTGGCAGCCATCGCTACTTGAAGCTTCTTCTGAAAGTCTGTTTGCTCGCCGCGCCAGTAATCTACTTTAATGTTCGGGTTAGCTGCTTCAAATGCCGCAATCGCTTTCTCCGCTTGTACATCCGTAGGAACCCAAGACCAGAAAGTAACCGTTTGCTGTTCCGTAGAAGTTGATCCACTATTCTTGCCGTTATTTGTGTCTGTGTTTTTGCTGCCGCAAGCAGCAGCCGTCAATGTTAAACAAATGGATAATGCCAATACAAGCGCAAATCTAAAAGATAATTTTTTCATTGTTCCATCTCCCCTTAGATGTATGTTTGTCATCTTGCCTCTTCATCATAGAAAAGAAGAGCCCACACGTGGACTCCATTATTTTTACATTTACTCTATCTTTTTTACTTTTCACTCAAATAATCTTATTTTTGTTGTTTTTCATATTCGATTGGCGTGTTTCCAGTAATTTTTTTGAATACCGTAAAGAAATAATTGTAATTGTTAAAACCAACCTGCTTCACAACATCCTTTAAATCAACATCGCCTGACCTGATCAGCAGCTTAGCTTGTTCCACTCGCACATGGTTGACATAATCAGCGAAGCCTTGACCGCATTCCTCCTTGAACATCCGGCTCAAATAAGAGGAATTGACTCCAATGATATCTGCGGCCTCCTGCAAAGTGATTGGCTCTGAGAATTTTTTCCGAACCCACTCCATCGTGCGGCGGGTATTTTCAGAATAAAGATTGTCATGCACATACGGACGAAGCGCCTCGACAAGCTTCTTATACACCCCAACAATCCATTCCTTCAGATCGGAGAGCGTATCAAATTTACCAATCGCCAGATAAGGATTCTGATCGCCCTCGAACAAATCCTGATCTGCAATGCCAGCTTCCTTCGCCTTGCGATTAACAAGATGAATGAGTTCTACTGCAACCATTTGAGCCGTTTTATGCGGTGCACGCGCTTCATTCATTCTAGTAAACAGCTCTTCAATTTTAGTGACCAGATCCTTTTCATTGGATGCTGCGAGAAGCGACAGCAATGTTCGCTCCAGCTTCACATCAACGGAGAAGCTTGTTCCAGAGTCAGCCCCTGCCTTTCGCTGTATCCCCGGCCAGATGACGACATCGCCGCCTTCATAAAACCTCTCCTGCAGCGCTTTATCCGCCTCATTGAAGTATTCATGCAGCACATTCACCTTGCTGCACATTTCACTTACGCTGAAGCTTAACATCTGGTTAAGCTGCCGTTTGGCGCTCAATCTGATTCGGGAGAGCGCTTCCGATATAATCGTGTGCCAAATAAATTTGCTGTTCGTATCAAATGAAAATAAAATGGCAAACTTCCCATTTTCGATCGGCGTCATATAAGCGTTTCCTGTATCTGCAAGGATATTGTCGGTAATATCCATAAAAGTGCCCATAATATAGTCAAGCTCTTTGGCGTTATATTTATCATGAAGCATGCCGCGGCTATCCCACTCCGCAACGACGACGGTGAGCATCCGTAGGTTCAGAGCTAAATCAAGCTTGTCCATCTGCACGAGAAGCTCTTCTTCGCTATTGTATGTGTACTGAACAAGACTTCGAATGACCCCCCTGATCAGCGTTGTTTGATTCTGCTGAATTTGTCGCTGCAAATCCAGCGTCTTCGCCTGCTCCTCCTGCTCTATCGCAAACCGCTCCCGTGCGCTTGCAAGGGCAGCAGCCAGTGTTTCTGCATCCAGCTCATGCTTCAAAATATAGTCGACAGCGCCCTTTTTCATACTGTTCTTCACATAATGAACATCGCTGTAGCTGCTGATCGCTATCACTTGAATATGCGGATAATGCTCCTCCATATAACTGATCAGCTCTAAACCATCCATTCCCGGCATACTCATGTCCGTAATGACGATTTCAGGCTTGCGTTCATCCAGAAGCTTGATCGCTGCATAGCCGCCGCTGGCTTCTCCGCATAAATGAAAGCTGCCCGCTTCCCAGTTCATGATGTTTTTCAGCTTGCTCAACATAGGCAGATCGTCATCGACCAGCAAAACATTAATCATGCTTGTTGTCTCCCTTCACTTCAATCGGAATACGCACAGTTACCGTCGTGAATAAACCGGGCACGCTCTCGATTTGCAGGCCATAGCCTATTCCATAATGGAGCTTCATTCTCTGCTGTACATTTACAAGCCCAATACCGCTAAATCTAGACCGATTTTTTTCAGTGACTTTATTAAAAATAGTTTCCAATCGCTCTTGCTCGATGCCTACACCATTGTCTGACACCTGTATTACGATATGTCCATCATCCTCATATCCTTTAACCGTGAGCTGTCCTCTTCCCTTAAGCGGCTCTAAGCCATGAATGAGGGCATTCTCAACGATAGGCTGCAGCAAAAACTTCAACATACGCACCTGCAAAATCTCTTCCTCGATGTCGAATACAACGACAAACTTATCGTAATAACGAAACTGCTGAATATTCAAATAATGCTCCAAATATTGCTGTTCCTCTTGAACGGTAACATACTCTCCGCCTTTTCCCATGCTGCTATGCAGGAGTGTAACGAGAGAAGTAACAAGCTGCTTAATATTGTCGGCTTTCTGTACATCTGCCAGCCATTTGATTTGATTTAGTGTATTGAATAAAAAATGAGGATTGATCTGCGCCTGAAGCGCTTTAAACTCAAGAATCCGTTTCTGCTCCTCCGTTTGCTTCACATCATCAAGCAGCAGCCGCAAGTTGGTAACCATCGCGTTAAAGCCATGGCTCAGCTCCTCCACCTCATCTCCTGATGATATGGCAATAGGATCAGATAAATTGCCCTCGCTGACCTTCTTCATGGCCTGCCTTAAACGGCCGATATTAATCGTAATTTGATTGGACAAAATCGTAGCAACAAAAAGGGCAACAATGAGGGTCACCATAGGAATAATCATAATCGTATTGGCTGCTTTTCTGCTCTCTGCGAGCAGCTCACCCTGTGGAATTAGCCCCACTGTCGTCCAATTTGTAAAATCGGAAGTATGATAAATAACAAGATGCTTCTCTCCGTTTATGTTCATGCTTAGCTTGCCCGAGCTGCCCTTCAACTCAGGGAGTACATCTGCATAAGCTGTATCTGAAATCGGCTGATTAATATCCTTGTTGCGCGGCGAGTAGACAAAATTCCCTTTTTCATCAATCAGAAACAACTGACTTTTATTAGGCAGAGGGGTATTGAAAATACGCTCAACAACCTCATAACTGAAATCAACCATGACGTAACCTGCCGCCTCCGAGCCGTCCATGATTGCCCTCGCAATAGAAACGACGTTTTGGTTCACATAGGAAGACACATAATTAAGTTTTTTATTGGAATGAGTCGTAATAAATATTTTGTTCCCTCTTTGCTCGAGCAGCTGCTCGAACCAGCTCGACTCCATAAATTCATTGGTTGGAACCGTGGCCCCCTGCGAGTAGCTGCGGCCTCCCAAACTCGCTACTTGTATGCTCGATATGTAATATTTGTAGCCATATAAACTAGAAATGAAGTTATCAAGCTTACGATCCTTCTCGAGTCGATTAATTAAACTTTCAGAAGGATCAGGCAAAAGCACATCAATCACGTTGGGCCGGTTAAGAGAAATAATCGTACTAATATAATCGATGTCCTTGAGAGTAAGCTCGAAGCTTTTATTTGCATCCAAAATGGTACGGGACATAAAGCTCTCAGCCGAATCGCGCTGGCTATCATAATATTTGTTGTACCACAACACGCTAACTATCGTCAGCGAAACAATGATTACTACAGAGAAGCTTGTGAATATCTTGGTGCGAATGCCGATTCTCATTCCAAATCTCCAATTCTATACATTTAGGCTTTTGGACTATATGATACTCCTCAACCTCGGACAGGACAAGCATGCTTTAAAAAAAGGAAAAGCTGATCGCATCGTTGCGACCAGCTTTTCTTGGCTTTCTATTCGAACAAGCTGACTGCCTTGCCCCGCACTTCTTCGAGCATCTTCTTTCGGGCTGCATCATCAATTTGCGGCACGCTGCCAAAAAATATATGGCCAACTGACTTGATGCCGCAAAATTCATAAATACCCGTATCCGAAGTTTTTTTCAGCCCATCGTACATGCCAGTCTGGCTGTAAATCTCCGAAGGCGTTCCATGTGTATTAATAATAAGCCCCTTCTTGCCCGCAAGCAGCTTGCTGATCGTTCCATCCTCACCATACGCATAAGCGAAACCATACGAGAATACTCGATCAATGTAACCTTTAATAAGTGCGGGCAGCCCCGTCCACCAAATAGGATATACCATCGTAAAAGCATCCGCCCATTTCACATGCTCTTGCTCCGTTTTAATATCCAAAGGTGTGTTGCCTTCGCGCAGCGCCTCAAAATCGCTGGCTTTGAGCACAGGGTCAAATCGCATCGCGTACAAATCTCGGACGACGACCTCATGGCCTTGCTCCTTTAATGATTCAATAAAAGCATCCACAATGGCGTTATTAAAGCTGTCTGGATTAGGATGACAATAGACGATTAAGTGCTTCATAAAAAGGCTGCACCTCCGTAAGTATATAGACATCAGTCCGCATTAGTGTTGCCTAATCATCTTGCAATATGTAATGCCTGAATGCTCTCTTTTCAAACGAAAGCTTGCTTTGGTTTGTTTGCCCGCTTCTAGGCATTCGCACAGTCCAATCGCAAGGGATTGGCATAGGTATAGACAGAAACCATGTATTTTAGGCTTGGAGGAAAAGTTATGCACTCGTATTTCCATACACATAGGTACCAGCCAGATCGGTTAGCAACAGACGAATATTTGCTCGACATGAAAC
>NZ_JBFTSN010000374.1:0-6329 GCF_056400045.1 Paenibacillus sp. 01L418 | reverse complement strand
GGCTTGAATGATCCTGTATATTTATAAAAATTAAAAAAATAAGCACGGCTTACGATGGAAGCACCCGTAAGAGAAGGCGTATACCGCCTATCTTGCAGGTGCTTTTTTTGCGTTGTTTGCCCAAAACCAAAGGAGGTTTTATCGATCATGCCATCTGCTTCCAAATTAACTGTAGTTTTGTTTGCGCTCTTGCTTGCGTTTCTCAGTCCAGCTACTATTGCTGCCGCACCGTTTGAATTCAGCGTTACTGCCAAAACAGCTTTTGACAAAATGAAAGGAACCGCGGATAAAGGTACCTCTGCCAAGTTAACGTCTCAATACACGGAATTGCAAGAAATTCAGAAGCTGACCCTTGATTGGGATGTGCGGATAGACAAGCTCCATTACCAAAACGAGGAGACCGTTCTCGCTACTCGCAAGCGGATTAAGGAAGTTGGTGCGGAGAAGCTGGTTCAGCTAGAGGCAGCTGTCGTGCAAACCAAAAAGAAATACGAAGCCCTATTCAACCTTTATGATTCCTTGAATCAACAGCTGAGCCTCGCCAAATCGTTCAAAGATAAATGGCTTACGAATGCGCTGAAGCCGCAGGTCGAAACAACTAAAGCTGCCGTTCAGCTCGCCAAGCTAGATATACGCAGCAAAGAAACGGCGCTTAGAACAGCCAAAGCGAGCACCGCCAAAACGATTAAAGATTTGCGAGAGCTGCTGAGCGGCATCGACCCGCTTAAGGTGAAAATCAAAGCATCCAAGAGCACCATCAGCAGTATAAAGAAACAGTTCACGACGGAGACATCCATTTTGAATCAAGTGTTGAAAAAAGGCGATTCAACAGCAACCTCAAGCTCTTTTACTCGCATGCTCGCTTACACAAAGCAAATTAACGAGCAGAAACAAAAAACATACAACTATGAGCAGCAGACGATGAGCATTATAGCTAAAGTCGACGCGCAAATAGCAGCTATCAAGTAAGTAAAGCACAGCAAAAAAGCGCGTCTCGGCATCCGAAACGCGCTTCCATCTATGATTCGTCATCTTTATACAGTAGGGAGCCATACCTCAACAATAGTACCTACACCAAGCTCGCTGGACAACGATAATCGTCCCCCATGCGACGATACTATTTTATCTACAATCATCATGCCTAAGCCGTTCCCGTCCCGTCTTGTCGTATGGAACGGTTGTCCAATACGCCGCATCACTTCATCCGTCATACCTACGCCGTTATCGATAAATTGAATGCGTTGATAATTGTCAACCACATCGAGCTTAATGTTAACTTCTCCGCCGAAGGGCAGAGCTTCCATGCAATTTTTTAAAATATTTAGAAATACCTGTTTGACTTGATCACGGTCGCATAGAATTTTTGTCTCGCCTACTTTTGCGCTCCGTATTTGAATGCCGTTCATCTCAAATTGAAGCTCGAACACCGATATGACCTCTTGTAAAATAACATCACAATCTTCTTCTTTATACTGAATCGCTTGCGGCCTTCCCAATATTAAATATTCGCCCACAATCGCATTCATCCGCTCCAGCTCTGACATCATCAAGTTATAGTGATGGGGATTCGTCGTTTTGCTGGACAATTGAAGCATGCCTTTTACTGTAGTCATAGGGTTTCGAATCTCATGCGCGATGCTGACGGCTAGCTGGCCTGCAAACACAAGCTTCTCACTATTGCGAAGCAGTTCTTCCGCGATCTTCATTTCCGTAATATCCCGCAAGCTGCCGACAACCCGCGTAAGCTGGCGCTCGCTGTCGTAGATAGGAACCACATCCAGCATGTAGTAGCGCAGCTTCTCTTCAACCAGAATAGATAGCTCAATCCCTACACAGGACTCACTGCGTTTCATAACACGTTCAAAATAAGTACCAATGATGCCGACTTCAAATACACTTGTGCCTAAGCAGCCATTTTTTTCATGATCCGAATTGTTCAATATCGCAGCGCAGTATTTGTTTATTTCTACAATTGCACCCTGCGCATCGGCAATAATGACACCATAATAATCCGTTTCCAGAAGAACCTGATTTAAGATTTGAAGCTGTGTATTGTGTTTACGGAGCAGCAGCTCTCGCTCGATAGAATCAACGATTGTGCATAAAAGTGCAAGCAAATGAGGATGGGCAAACTGAATTTCTGTCATGATCGAAATCGAACCAAGCAGCTGACCGCTGTCCTCCATAAAAAAAGGAGCTGTATAACAAGCTAGCTGATGTAGTACTTTCTGATAATGATCTTCGCCTACGAGCTGAATAGGCAGCTGTTCACGCAAACATAGATCAACCGAGCTCGTACCGATCTCTTCACAGTATCGCACGCCTTCAACAATACCTAGCTGGCGCACCTGATTAATAATAGAAGCATTGCCTCTGAACTCAAGGATATACCCCTCATTGTCTGATATGGCAAGGAAAAAAGGGTCATCTGCAACGGTCGATAAAAATTTTTCAACAAACACGCTGATAACTTCAATCGTTTCTTTATAATGGCCCTGCTGAGCTTTAAGCTCCGCATCCGTAAACCGCTGGGTAAATATAGGCAGTTCATCACGATTAAGTCCATACCGCTCGCATTTTCGATGTGATTCTATGATTAAATCGTTATTTATCATATGGTATACCAATTAACCTTTCCAGGACAGCTAGCTTCCATTTTGTTGGACATTATCCAATATTCTAGTTTAACCTGGCATATTCCTTCCCAAATTCATTAAAAATCACTTATTATCTACAATAATCTCCAAAATTAGCGTCGAGACCCCAAAAAGCGACATTCCTTCGTTCGAAATTTGCACCAAATCAATCCTAAAATAAAAAAAAGCGATGCTTAATAGTTAAAAACCATTAAGAAATCGCTTTTTTTCAATGTTATGCAATGTTATGATTAGCCCTTTGGCGAAAGCTCAATTTTCATGTCATCAAGGTACAAAGTTGTCAGACCCTCATAGCCGGAGTCGCTGCCCACAATGACATAAAGCTCACCCTTCTCGTTGGTTTGCAATGTTGCCGTATAATCCATGGCGACTGGCTGAAAGCCTTTCAGCGAATCATCCGGCTGCACCATGTTTCCAACGATCTTCATATCTTTGCCTTCGGTCTTCTGATTGCCTTTATCCAAATTCATTCGATAGTAATGATCGCCACCGCTATCAACTTTGACAGCTTGAGGCTCCTTGCTTACAAAGCCTGCTTTAATGCTGACAGCCTCTCCAGGAGCGCCGCCAACCCCCATCATCCCGCCAGATTGATCGCTATACAGCTTAAAGGATAATGATGCTTGATATACCGTATTTGGCTTCAGCCCTTCGATCTTCTTCGTCGCGAACATAAACAAATCATCGCTGCGATTCATCCCTTTAAGCTTCAGTGCGTAATTGGTCTTGTTATTCGCAAGAGGAAGCAGTTCTCTAGCATATTGCAGCTCGTAAATATCCGGATTGTAGTCTACTGGCAGATCGGCAAAAGCTCCCTTCCAGCCTTCCTCGCCCTGGTCAAAGTTATAATGGAGCGATAGCGCAGCCTCACTCGTTTGCACGGTAACTTTCTTCTGCTTCGCGTCCCAGCTCGTTTTTGCTCCTAACAGCTGTGCTACCATTTTTGCTGGTATGAAGGTCGTGCCTTTAATAATAACAACTTTGGCAGGCAGCTTCACGTTCTTAATGAAGCTCCCAACTACCGCATCGCTATTCTGAGTGAGAGTCACCGCAAGTCCAGCACGGGTTAAAATAATTTGTTTCGCTGCTGCATCCAATTGAATGTTTGCTTGCAATCCCTCAGCCAGCGCTCTGACAGGAACCATCGCAATGCCGTTCTGTAAATAAGGCGCCACCGCAAGCTTATGCTCACCGCGGTAATCAATCGATTTGGTGCTTCCTATTTGAAATTGAAGAGGAGCAGGTGAAACGGCTGAAGCGCCATAAGCGGTTGCTCCGCTAGCTGCTGCACTAAGAAATAAAGCGGACGAAAGAGATGCTATCATGAGGTTTTTATTTAACAATTGTTTAAAGGCCATTTGTCTACCATCCTTTGTTGTTAGTCATTTGGTGCGTACCCAAACTAACGAACAAAGATGAATATAAGTTGCATATGGCTAATTTTTTATGACTTAAGACTCTGCTCCAGATCTTCAAGCAAATCCTCGCTATCTTCAATCCCGACTGATATTCGCACTAAACCATCCGTAATGCCAAGCTGCTTCCGCCGCTCGCTTGGTATAGATGCATGCGTCATTCTCGCGGGAACGGAAATAAGACTCTCTACAGCACCTAAACTCTCGGCAAGCGTAAAATATTTCAACTTTTTGATCATCGCAGACGCTTTCTCCGCGCTGCCTACGTCAAATGATATAATGCCGCCAAAGCCGCGTGCCTGCCTCTTCGCAAGCTCATGCTGCGGATGGCTCAGCAGCCCCGGGTAATAGATGTTTTGAATGGTTTCCAAACGCGATAAATAAGCGACGATTGCCTCAGCATTCTCTTCATGAGCTTCCATGCGCAGGCCAAGTGTCTTCAACCCGCGGATGAGCAGCCACGAATCCTGAGGGCCAAGCACGCCTCCCGTCGCATTTTGCACAAAATGCAGCTCTTCCCCCAGCTTATCGTTGCTCACAACAGCAAGACCAGCGACAACATCGCTATGCCCGCCAATATATTTGGTAGCGGAATGCAGCACGATATCAGCGCCTAGTGTTATCGGGGTTTGCCAATATGGCGTGCTGAACGTATTGTCCACAATGAATAGCAGCTGCCTTGCTTTGGCCCAAGCGGCTACACCTGCAATGTCCGTTACTTTAAGCAGCGGATTCGTCGGCGTTTCCACAAACAATGCTTTTGTATTCGGCTGAAGCGCCTTCTCCATATCTTCTAGGCTCGTCGTATCCGCAAAGGTCGCTTCAATCCCCAGTCGGCTCAGCACCTTCGTCACAATTCGATACGTCCCCCCGTACACATCATCCGTCAAAATAATATGATCGCCAGCGCTCAGCAACGAAAACACAGCGTTAATTGCTGCCATGCCTGAGCTAAAAGCAAAACCTCTTGCACCTTCCTCTAAATCAGCAATATACTGCTCCAGTGCATGACGCGTTGGATTGCCCGTACGTGAGTATTCATAGCCTTTATGAACGCCGATGTCGTCCTGTTTATAGGTGCTCACTTGGTAAATGGGAACACTGACTGCACCTGTAAAAGGGTCAAAAGGGCTGCCTCCATGAATGAGCTTTGTTTTTCGCCTCAGCTTAAGCACCTCCGTTGTAAATCTGTTTGCTTAAGTACCTCTCACTGCCATCTGGAAAAATAGTAACGATTCGGCTGCCGGGCGCAGCTGCTTCCGCTTCAAGCAGCGCAGCATGCAGAGCGGCGCCCGATGAGCTGCCGACAAGCATTCCTTCGAGCTGCGCCAGCTCCTTCACCCTTGCAAAAGCATCCTCATCCTTTATCGTATGAATGGCATCGAAATAGCTGCTATCCATAAATGGAGCCAGCTTCTCCACGCCAATTCCCTCTATCCTATGCGGCCCTAGTGCTCCGCCGCCAAGTATGGAGCCTTCCGGCTCAACAATAACCGTCTTCACCTTTGGGCTCTGCTCCTTCAAATACTGCGCTGTTCCCATGAAGGTGCCCCCCGTTCCCGCTCCGGCAACAAACACATCAACCGTACCATTCAAATCATGCCATAACTCGGGGCCTAACGTTTTGTAATAGGTTAACGGATTTGCTGCATTAGAAAACTGCCTTGGCGAATAGGAACCGGGTATTTCCTTCATCAGCTCTTCCGCCTTCTGCACCGCGCCCGCTATGCCAAGCTCTGTTGGCGTATTTACAACTTGTGCGCCAAGCGCCCTCATCAATTGCTGCTTCTCTATGCTGAATTTATGGGGGACAACAAAGATCGTCGATACTCCCCGTCCGATCGCCGCCAATGCCAGACCTATTCCCGTATTGCCTGCTGTCGCTTCGATAACGGTTCCTCCGGGCTTCAGCTGTCCGTTTGCGAACGCGGCATTCAACAGCTCGACACCAAGCCGATCCTTGACGCTTCCTCCCGGATTTTTATACTCAAGCTTCGCATAAAGCGTTACACCTTCCGGCAGCGCAAAACCTGTAAGCTCAACTAGCGGCGTATTGCCAATTAGTGCGTGGATATTGTGATACAACGCCATTTGCAATCCCTCCCACGACTCCTATTTCCTCCTACGCGCATCCTTTACTCAGGCTATACTCTTCATCATATGAAGCTGCATCTCTTTGTGTTTATGTCCCGTATGCCTACTTTTAGGCGTTATTCAAGCCTACAAGCAAAAACGCCTTCAGCGTCCTCTGGATGCT
>NZ_JBFTSN010000373.1:0-6338 GCF_056400045.1 Paenibacillus sp. 01L418 | reverse complement strand
CTCATGTACCTCTCAAGGGTGCTAGGGGGCTTGTTCTCGGGGGCGGTTGCTTCCGTTATTGTAGCGTATGTCGCTGATATTACATCGCCTGAGGAAAGAACGAAGGGGATGGGGCTCGTTGGGATGTCCATCGGTCTAGGCTTTACGATCGGACCTGGCGTTGGCGGTTTGTTAAGCGTGATCTCACTGGAAACGCCATTTTATGCAGCATCAGCGTTAGCACTGTTAACGTTCATCTTGGCTGCATCAAAGCTCAAGGAATCACTAACACCTGAGCAGCGGAGCAGCCAATCAGAGAAGCGTGTATCACGCTGGGCTGCATTTACAGGACCGCTTAAATATTTGTATGTGTTAGCCTTTTTTGTAACATTCACTCTCGCTGGAATGGAAGCGACCCTGCAGTTTTTTGGCATGCGGCGTTTTGATGTGACTCCGTTTCAGGTCGGAATCTTATTTTTTGTTTGCGGATTTGTGGGAGCACTCGTTCAAGGCGGAGTTGTGCGGCGGAGAATTAAGACAGGCGAGGAGCCGAAATATATTGCGATCGGACTTGTCATCTCGGCACTTGGGTTTTTTATGCTACTAGGCGCACATTCCCTTTGGTGGGCTACGTTGTCACTTGCTGTATTCGGAATCGGCAATGCCTTAATTAGGCCATGTGTCACCTCGCTCATCACTCAGAAGACGACTGTTGGCAAAGGGGTAGCATCCGGTCTAAGCTCTTCGATGGACAGTTTGGGGCGTATTGCCGGCCCGCTGCTCGGTTCATTTTTCTTCACGATAGAAATGGGACTGCCATACTTGCTCGGCGGCATACTATGTCTAGCTGCACTGCTGCTATTGTTTCGTTTCCGTCAAATGGATAAAACTAGCGCCTCGGAAACAGAAGTTAACGCTGCAAAATAAAATGAAAACAAGCCGGTTCCTCATCTTGCGATGGGCGACCGGCTTGTTTTCTTTTGGAGCTTAAGGGGCAAGCCCTTTTATAATAAAAGTAATAGTCGCCTCTTTCTCTAACTCATCATCCCAGTGAATGCCATCTGTTTTTCCGATGAACGTACGGCTAAGGACATAACCGATTAAGGATGAGGCGATTAATCGAATGACAGTTAATGGGGCCCAATTAACGATTACGCCTTGCTGCTGAAATTGCGTAATACTAATACTGAATTTTTGTACCACTTTTGAGAGGATGAGCTTCTGGAATTGGTCCAGCAGTTCGGGATGAAAAGGAATCTCTTGAACAAAAATTTTCAACACCTGAACATGACGCTCAACAAATGCAATGCGATTTTCTATAATTGCGCGCAGCATAAGATCTAATGTGTCAAAGCGGCTCTCGAGAACCTTATAGAAATCGCGAAGTACAAAAGGAGCGATTAACTTTGCCATAACAGGCGCAACAATCGAGAAAAGCAAATCCTTTTTGGTTTTATAATGACGAAAAATAGTTCCTTCTGCCACACCGGCTCGCTGGGCGATTTCACTTGTAGAAGAGGCGGCAAAGCCCTTCTCAGCAAAGATTTCGGAGGCAGCCTGCACGATTTTCAATTGTTTTTCCGTCATTTTTTCTTCTTCGTTATCTAGTTGCAATAGCTTCTGCAGCCATTGATCCACCGGTTCTGACATGCAAGACACTCCTTCGCGTTAACCCATTCCTTTGATTATACCAGTTGTTCTATTGTCTACATATGTCTATATACGGCGGTGCTTCTTTAGAGCCAGCACATTCAATATTGCAAACAATAAGGAAAATCCCGCCAACACATATACATTTACCTGAAAATCATTCCAGCGCTCGCCGCGTATCATTATTCCCTGCATAGCATCTGCGCCATAGTAAAGAGGCATTAGGTAACTTAGCTTTTGCAGCCAGGGGTTCATGGCATCAAGGTTAAACAACCCTGAGAAGAAGGCTTGCGGCACGATGACAATAGGAATGAACTGTATGATCTGAAATTCACTGCTTGCAAAAGAAGACAACAGTGTTCCGAGTGTTAACGCTGTTAATGATAGTAATAAATTAATGACCAGCATATATAAAATGCTGCCCTCCATGTACATCCCAAGAACTTGAACGGAATACCAGGCGATCAAGCAGGCTTGAATTAGGGTGAAAATACCGAAACCGGCTAAATAACCGACTACGATTTCGCTTCGCCTAATTGGCGTTGCTAATAAGCGCTCCAAAGTACCGCTCGTTCGCTCGCGCAGGAAGGAGACACCTGCAAGTAAGAAAACAAAGAAAAACGAGAAGAAGCCTATTAAAACAGGCCCAAAGGAGTCGAATGGAGCCATGTCAGGACCGCCGTGCAAGTATGATATAGCTGGGGCGGCTTTATCTAAGCCTTGTTGCATCACGCTTTGAATAAGCAATATTACCGCTCGATTGATGGAGGGATCGCTGCCCTCAAGCGTTAGTTTAGGCATGCCRCCGGTTGCTTCCAATATCGCGTCGAGCTTGCCGTCTTGTAAAGCAGCTTGAGCAGCAGCACTTTCATCATAAAGTGTGATTTCAGCATCAAGCTGCTCAAACTTTTCTGTTAAAGCTACAGGCACATTAACCATTCCGATTGCTGGAGAGACAGCTTGCCCATCAAATACTAATTTCATTAAAGTTAAGATGAATAGGGGAGCAAGAAATAACAAGGCAAGCGTTCGTTTATCACGCAAAAATTGATTAATAATTCGAATGGCGAGCGCACGTATTCTCATTGTTCAGCTCCTTTGCTTTGACCAAGCGCAATGAACGCCTCTTCGAGTGTGGCGCAGCCTGCTTGCTGCTTAAGTGCTTCAGGCGTATCGATGGCTGTAAGTTTACCGCTTCGTATGAGCCCTAACCGATCACATTTCTCGGCCTCGTCCATGACATGAGTTGTTATAATAATGGTCACGCCTTGTTTGCTCAGTGCGGATAGCTCTTTCCAAATCGACTGGCGTAAAACAGGATCAATGCCAACGGTTGGTTCATCGAGTACGAGAAGCTCAGGCTCATGCAATAGCGCAATTGCGAGCGAAAGACGGCGTTTCATACCGCCAGAATAATCAACCGTTTGCTTATGAAGATGATCGGTTAGCGCAACAAGCTTGGAGACCGTTTGAATCCGATCTTGCAGTATGGCTCCCTTTAATCCAAACATAGCCCCAAAAAACGCTAAGTTTTGCTTGCCAGTCAATTCACTATACAAAGCGTCTGATTGAGCCATATATCCAAAGGCTTGCAGCATTTTCAATTGCGGCATGGGCTCGCCAAGCATTCGGACCGTTCCGGCATTTGCCCTGTCTATTCCAGTCATGACCTTGATCAACGTTGTTTTCCCCGAGCCCGATGGGCCTAATAAACCAAATAGTTCACCTCGCGGAATAGAAAGTGTAATGCCATCAAGAACGGTACGATCCCCAAATGAACGGTTAATGTCTTGCAGTTCTACGGCGAAGGTTGTTTCAGCTAATATTGCTGGACTGTTAGTCATCATCGATCACACTCCACTTTCTCAAATGAGTAATCACTCCACCCAATTATATACAGAGAATGCCTAAAATAAAAGTGAGTACTTACTCATTTTTATTCCAGGCTGTCCACATCCTCAGTCTCTGGTCGTAGATGAATCAAGACTAAAGCCGAGAACCAATAACCTTCTCTGGACGTTTTTGGTAATCATACTTTCCCTCTATGATTAGAAAAGACAAAAAAAGAAATCCGTAATCGGAGAAGGAGTCGGAAACAAATGAGTAAATTGACGGAATGGTCGTTCCGAAATAAGGCGGCTATTATACTGATCGTCATTATGGCTTTAGTGATGGGGGTAATCAGCTATTTGAGGCTGCCGATGGAGTTTCTGCCTGCTGCAGATAATCCACAGGTCATGGTCACGGCAATAGGGCCGGGGAATGACGCGAAGACGATGGAGCAGATGGTCACAAATCCTTTGGAAGAAGCTGTAACGCTCGTTAAAGGAAAAACGGATATGTTCTCTACATCAGGTGATGGTTATGCTCAAATCAGCTTGAATTTCAATTCGAAGACGAATATGAAGGAAGCGAAGACGGAAGTCGAGCAATTGGTCGCTCAGGTACAGCTTCCGGCAAATGTAATGAAGCCTTTCGTCTTGCAATTGAATACTTCAATGATTCCAATCTCATGGGTGACGTTGACCTTTGATGAAGGATTATCTGAGCAGCAAAAAGACGCAAAGCTGAAAGAAGTAACTGCGGAGCTTAAAAAGACCGAGGGTGCGGGCGAGGTTAGCATTAGCGGCAAATCGTCGCCATCGGTTCATATCGTACCAGATACGGAGAAGCTTGCACAGGCAGGAATTCCGGTACAAGCGTTAATGGGCGTGCTTCAAGGCAGGGGAGCGTCGGTTTCACTCGGGGAACGCACGTTGGATGGCGCAGATGGCAATATTAACGTGTACGATCAAGTATCTGATGTGGAAACACTGCGCAAGCTTCCTGTTGCAGCAGGTGTGAAGCTTGGGGATGTTGCAGCGGTTGAGCTCGCCAAAGACCAAGAAARCATAAGCCGTATGAACGGCAAAGATGCGATTATGTTCACGGTCTCTAAATCTGCTGATGCGAATGCTGTGAATGTAGGCAAAGCAATCAAAGAAACGATTGATCGTTTAAATGCAGATGTGGAAGGTATCGATGCTTCCATCATTTTGAGCACATCTGATTCGGTCGTATCTTCTGTTAATAGTATGCTGCGAGAGGTTTTGCTTGGTGCATTGTTCGCAACCATCGTCATTTTATTGTTCATGCGCAACTTTAAAGCAACGCTCGTGACGATTGTTTCGATTCCGTTGTCGCTTGGCATAACGCTGTATCTTCTCCAGCTCTCTGGTGTATCACTTAACATTATTACACTTGGAGGCGTAGCCGTCGCGGTTGGAAGGCTGGTCGATGATAGTATCGTCGTTATTGAAAATATTTATAGAAGGCTGCAAAAGGAGTCCTTCTCTATTAAGCTAATTACGGATGCAACGAAGGAAGTGGCTTCGGCCATTACCTCGTCAACGCTCGTTACAGTCGCAGTATTTTTGCCAATGGGCCTTCTGCGTGGTTCATTGCAAGCATTTCTTCTGCCATTCGCGCTGACAGTCGCTTACTCATTGCTCGCTTCTCTACTTGTAGCGCTGACAGTTGTACCTCTTTTAAGTGCAATATTGCTTCGCGGCACAAAGGAGAAGGAGCATGCTGGTTCTCCAAAATTCGCTTCCTTCATTCGTTGGAATCTTGCTCATAAATTAGTGCCGTTAATCATTGCGGTATTGCTGTTTGCAGGATCGATCGGCGCTTATATGTTCATGCCAAAAGGAGCGCTTGATTCCTCAAGTGCGGGGAATTTAAATGTAGCACTGCAATATCCGAGCGATACGCCGGCGGATCAAGTACTCGAAGCAGGGAAGAAATTCGAATCCTATCTAACTGCAAATCCAGATATTGAATGGGTCATGATGATGCTTGGCAATAGTGCAGATGCGGCTAAGTATGGCTCGGTGACTTCGCCAACGCTCATTACTTATATGGTAGATTTGAAGGAAGGCGTTGACGCAGAGCTCTTGATGGATAATATCAAGACTCAGAAGGATAATTATAAGGACGCAACCTTGACGGTTGATGCGGCCGATCTAATTATGGGCGGCGGATCATCGCAAATTTACATCGATGTCTCTGGTGAAAACTTGGAGCAGCTCTCTACAACCGCAGACCAGTTGATTGCAGCGATTAAACCTATCGATGGTGTGCTCAAGGTTGAGAGCAATCAAGAGGAGAAAAAGTCGGTTTATTCCTTCCATGTTGATCCTACCCTTGCCAAAGGCCAAGAGGTAGCCATGCAGCTGCAAAGCATGCTTAATCCTTTGCCGATAGGTTCGATCCAGCAAGAAGGCAGTGAAATTCCGGTTATTATGCTGCCTGTTGTAAACCCAGATTCAAAGGCAGAACTAGAGAAATTAACCGTAATGACAGAGTCTGGTCCAACACCGATGTCGAAGGTAGCGGAGTTGGTTCGTACCGAGGAGCCTTCCTTGTACTATCATAAAGAAGGCAAAACGTATATCCGTGTCACAGCGAGCGCCGAACCAAAAGAACTATCGGTCGTCGGCGATGAAATATCAAAAGCAACAAAGGATCTCAAGCTTCCTGATGGCGTCAGCCTTGCAGTAGGCGGAGCGTCGGCTGACCAATCGAGCGACTTTGCAGATTTGGGCTTAACAGCGCTTATTTCCATCGGTATTGTTTATCTGATCATGGTGTTGACGTTCAAGACGCTTCGTGCTCCGCTGGCGATTATGATCTCCTTGCCGCTTGCAGCAATCGGTGCAGTAACAGGC